>CALMNS010000448.1 GCA_937871635.1 uncultured Solirubrobacter sp. | reverse complement strand
GCTGTACCCCGCCGCGGTGACCAGCGGCCGCACCGCCCGCGCCCCGAGCGCCGCCAGGGCCAGCCGGCCGCCGATCCCCGAGCCTCCCATTCCGGCCACGATCAGCCCACCGCCGCCCTCCGACGGCCGCAGCGCGGCGGAGTCGACCCGCCACAGCGCGTCGAGCAGATGGGTGTCGAGGGCGAGGACCTCGGCGGCCTGGGCCGTCGTGTCCACCGCGGCGACCGCCTCGGGGGTCAGGGCGCTCTCGGTCGCCATCTAGAACCGGATGGCCCCGTCGCCCAGCACGACGCCCGGGAACACCCGCGCGCCGTGGGCGAGGACGTTGTCCGCGCCCACGCACACGCCCTCCCCGACGATCACGTGCCCCTCCAGGGAGGTCCGGTCCCCGATCGTGGCCCCCGGGCCCACGACGCACTCCCTCAACGAGCAGTTGGCCCCGATCCGAGCCCCCGGCAGCACGACGCACGACTCGAGCACGGATCCCTCCCCCACCGAGACGCCCGCCCGGAGCACAACCCGGGGGCCGATCTGCGCGCCGTCCGCGACGGACACGTCGGCTTCGATCAGCACCGCGTCCTCGCCCGGCCGGACGGACGTGGCCACGGTCCCCTCGAGGATGTCGAAGGTCCCCTGCAGGTAGGTCGCCGGCGTCCCGATGTCGAGCCAGTAGCCCTCGTGGACGTGACCGTAGAGCCCGTGGCCGACGAGGCGCGGGAAGACGTCGCGCTCGATCGAGGCGCGGCGGCCGGGCTCGAGCAGCTCGAGCACCGAGCGCTCGAGCACGTAGTGCCCGGCGGAGATGGTGTTCGTGTCGATCTCGTCGGCCGAGGGCTTCTCGACGAACTCCTTGACGCGGCCGTCCGCCTCCAGCCGCACGAGGCCGTACCGCGAGGGATCGGCGACCGGGTACAGGCTGAGCGTCGCGCGCGCCCCCGTCGCCGCGTGGCGCGCGATCTGCGCGGAGAGGTCGATGTCGGTCAGGGTGTCGCCGTTGAGCATCAGGAAGCGCTCGTCGAGCATCGCCTCGGCGAACTTGAGCGCCCCCCCGGTGCCCATCGGCGTCGGCTCCTCGACGTAGCGCAGGCGGACGCCGAGCGCGGAGCCGTCGCCCAGGACGGAGCGGACCCCCTCGGCCATGAAGCCGCAGGACATCACGACGTCGTCGACGCCGTGGGCCCGCAGCCAGTCGATCATGAAGCCGATGAACGGCCGATCGACCAGCGGCACAACCGGCTTGGGCACCGTCGAGGTCAGCGGCCGCAATCGGGTGCCCTCCCCGCCGGCGAGGATCAGCGCCTGCATCGGCGGCGGCGCCTCAGACGGCCGGGGCGGGGACGCCGCCGGCGCTCGGGCGCCCGACGCCTTCGTAGATCAGCCCGGCCTCGCGCACGCGATCGGGGTCGAGCATGTTGCGCCCGTCGACCAGGAGGCTCCCGCGCATGGAGTCGGCCAGGGCGACGAGGTCGAGCTCCCCGAACTCCGGCCACTCGGTGACGATGACCACCGCGTCGGCTCCAGTCACCGCCGCCTCGGCGCTCTCGGTGAACTCCGCGCCGGTGATGAGCTTGCGCGCCTCCTCCTCGGCCACGGGGTCGTAGGCGCGGATGTGCGAGCCGGCGGCCTGCAGCCGCGCGGTCAGGACGAGCGAGGAGGCCTCGCGCATGTCGTCCGTGTTCGGCTTGAAGGCCAGCCCGAGGAGCGCGATCTCCTTGCCGACCAGCGAGCCGAGGTGCTTCTGGAGCTTGGCGATCACCCGTCGCTTCTGGAGCTCGTTGACCTCGATGACCGCGTTGAGGAGCTGGAAGTGGTAGCCCGAGTTGCCCGCGAGCTGCTTGAGGGCGGACACATCTTTCGGGAAACATGAGCCCCCGAAGCCGATCCCGGCCTTCAGGAACTTCGGGCCGATGCGATCGTCGAGCCCCATCCCGGCGGCGACCTCGATCACGTCGGCGCCGGTCTCCTCGCAGACGTTGGCGATCTCGTTGATGAACGAGATCTTCGTGGCTAGGAACGCGTTCGAGGCAAGTTTGACCATCTCGGCCGACTTGATGTCCGTGCGCACGATCGGCGCGTCGAGGACGGCGTAGAGCTCGGCGACCGCGTCACCCGCCCAGTCGCCGTCGTCGCCGATGACCACGCGGTCGGGGTGCAGGAAGTCCTTGACCGCCGAGCCCTCCTTGAGGAACTCGGGGCAGCTCACGTAGCGGAAGCCGTCCTTGCCCGACTCGGCGAAGAGGCGCTGGACGCTCTCCCCCGTCCCGCACGGCACGGTCGACTTCATCACCAGCGCGTGGGTGTCGGACGGGGGCATCGCGTCGACCACCGCGTGGACCGCGCTGAGGTCCGCGTCCCCCGAGTAGGTGGGCGGCGTCCCGACCGCGACGAACAGCAGGCGGGCGTGCTCGAGCGCGTCGGCGATGTCGGTGGAGAAGTGCAGACGGCCCCGGTGCTTCTCGACGAGCTCGGCGAGCCCCGGCTCCCAGATCGGGATGATCCCGTTGCGGAGCCCCTCGATCTTCGCCTCGTCGATGTCGATGCACCAGACGTCGGACCCCAGCTCGGCGAAGCCGGCGGCGGTCACCAGGCCGACGTATCCGGTGCCGATGACGCCGATCGGCTCGCGAGGATTGGGCGCGTTCATGAAGCCGGTGAGACTAGCGACCGGCTATCCGCCGCTGAGACGGCGCAGCGAGCCGGCGACGGCGAGCATCTGGCGGTTGGAAAGCCGGCGCATGAGCGAGTTGGAGACCCAGTAGACCGCCCGGTCCGTCTTCCACGCGACGAGCCGGAGCTTGCGGCCGTCGTAGTAGAGCCGCAGCCGCCGGCCGTTGACCGTCCGGAGCTCGTCCGGACTGTCGAGGATGGGCGGCGCGCGCCAGGTCATGCCCTGGATGCCGTAGTACTCCGGCACCGCGCCGGGAAGCCGGGCGGTCAGCCGGTAGGCCCGGTGGGTCTTGCCCCGCTCGTCGCGGATCGAGTAGGTCCGGGTCGTCGGCTCGGAGCTCAGGCCGCCGTCGAGCCGCGACCCCGCCGGCTTGCGCCCCGGGAAGTAGAAGGGGAAGTCGAGCTTCGGGTCGGCCGTGATCGCCTGGTCCTCGCCCTCGCGGGTGGCCGACTCGAGGCCGGGCACGTCCTTGAGGGACGCCGACGACGAGGACGGCCGTGACCGCGGGCGGGTCGAGCGCTTGCGCGGACGCCGGCTGCCCTTGCGCTGCGACACCGCGGTCCGCCCGCTCAGGAAGCGGTCGACCGTCTCCTCGATCCGCCGCTCGGAGGCCAGCAGGTACGCGCTCTCCTGCTCCTCGCCGTCCGGGATGAAGGGGATCTCGCGGACCGGCTTCTGCGAGGCGAAGATGACCAGCTTGGCCAGCGCGAAGAGCTCCTTGCGGTCGCGCAGGCCCTTGTCGGAGTCGAAGTAGCGCGAGAACACCCGGGCCAGGTCCTTCAGCCGTCTCGGGTCCTTGAGGCGCTGGACGCCCTGCTGGTTCTTGACCTGGCGCAGGAACTCCTGCTGGCGGGCGGCACGGAACAGGTCGTTGTCGGAGTACCGGTGGCGGACGTAGTCGAGCGAGTCCTGCCCGCAGATCCGCTGGTAGCCCGGCTTGATGTCGATCGTCGCGTAGTTCTGGCCGGAGGACTTGTCGTTGAAGTACCGGCGGTCGACGTCGTAGTAGACGCAGCCGACGTAGTTGATCGCCCGCTGGAAGGACTCGAAGCCGATCGTCACCAGGTGGTTGACCTTGAACTGCCGGCCCGGGGTCGACAGCACCTTCTTGACCGTCCTGAGCGTGAGACGGGCTCCGCCCTGCTCGTAGGCCGCGTTGATCTTGGTCGGCACGGAGTTGCCCGGGATGGTGACCTTGAGGTCGCGCGGCAGCGACATGACCGAGACCGCATCGTTGTTCTTGTCGAGCCGGACGAGGATGATCGTGTCCGAGCGCGCCCGGCTCCCGCCGCGCTTCTTCTCGTCGAAGCGCTCGTCGGAGCCGAGGATCATCAGCGTCTGCGGGGCACCGACGTCCGCCTCGTCGATCTCGGGCAGCGCGATCGGGGCGCGGCCCTCCTCCTTGACGACGTTGAGGAGATCGTCGACCTGCAGGAACACCGCCGAGGCCACCGCCCCGCCGCTGAGCAGCAGGATAAGAACCGCGGCGAGCGCGGCGCGCAGCAGCAGCCCGCGACCGACCCGGGGCGGAGCGTCCTCCGGCAGCGGCTCCACTAGCCCTTCACCGCCCGCAGCGGCACGCCGCCGGCGCCGGTCAGGTAGGCGGGGAGCCCGCCCACGAAGTCGGCCAGCGCCTTGCGGTAGCGCCGCAGCGAGGCGATCGAGACCCACTCGTCCGGCCCGTGGTGCCCGGCGCCCGACGGCCCGAACTCGACCGCGGGGATCCCGGCCGCCTGGAAGGAGACGGCGTCCGACGCCCCGTCACGCCCCACGGACACGATCTCCTGGTCGGTGGAGCGCCGCACGGCGTCGCAGAGCGCGAGCACGTAGGGGTGCTGGCGCGAGACCCGCGCCGGGACGCGGGCGAAGGTCTTGCGGGCCTCGATGTCCGGGATGCGGCGGATCGCCTCGAGGATCTCCCCCGGGTCCTGGCCGGGCAGGTAGCGGATGTCGAGGTCCATGGTGCAGCGGTCGGCGACCTTGTTGAGCGCGTCCCCGCCCTGGATGCGGCCGAGGTTGATCGACGGCCGGTCGAAGAGCTCCGAGGACTCGCGCGAGAAGGGCAGGGTCTCGATTCGCCGGAAGACGTCGATCGCCTTCGTGATCGCGTTGTCGCCGAGCCACGGCGTCGAGCCGTGGGCCGCCCGGCCGTGGACGACGACGCGCACGGCGAGGACGCCCTTGGCCTGAACGCCCACGTGGAGGTCGGTCGGCTCCCCGGTGATGGCGAAGTCCGCGTCGAAGCCCGCGTCGACGAGCACGTCGGTCGAGCGCGTGTCGACGTCCTCGGACTCCTCGTCGGGCGCGCAGAGGAAGCGCACGGCCACCTCGCGCTGCGCCGCGACGTCGTGCAGCGCGCACATCATCGCCGCGAGCCCGCCCTTCATGTCGTAGGCGCCGCGGCCGATCAGCCGGTCGCCCTCGACTTGGGCGACGAACTGGCCCGGGTTGCCCGGGACGACGTCGACGTGGCCGTGCAGGACGAGCGTCGGGTGGCCGTGCCCGAGCGGCGGCCCGACCCGCCCGGCGAGGACCGGCAGGCCGTGGTGGAGGTGGTCGACGACGTCGATCCCGCGGGCCTCGAGCCAGCCCTTGACGAAGCCCTGGGCCGCCCGGATGCCGTCGGGCGTCGAGGTGTCGTAGGCGATCAGCCGCTCGCAGAGGACCTGCTCGTCCATGGCGGGCCAGGATAGTGGCGGGCCGCTGCGCGCCGGCCGAGCGCGCCGGCCCGCCGCCGCCCTCAGCGGCCCCTGCCCGCCAGCTTGAGGAACGCCTCGTAGCGGCGCCGCTCGCGCTCGGCCTGGCGCTTCTCCTCGGAGTCGTCCTCGGCCCGCTCGACGCGCTCGGACGCCCGGTCGAGCCGGCTCTGCAGCTCCGACGAGTCGAGCTCGTCCTTCTCGAAGACCTCGTCGACGAGCACGAGCGCGCGCGAGTCGGCGACCTGCAGGTACCCCTCGCCCTGGGCGAAGGCCTTGACCTCCGAGCCCGCGGTGTAGAGCCGCAGCTCGGTGGGCTCGAGCAGGGCGAGCAGCGGAGCGTGGTTGGCCAGCACGCCGATCGAGCCCACCGCGGTGCGGGTCGAGAGCATCTCGACCTCGTCGTCGAAGAGGAGCCCCTCGGGGGTGAGGACCTCGACCCGGAACGGCGTGCGGGCCACTAGGCGGCGCTCCCGTCGCCCTCGCCGTCGGACGCAGACGAGGCGCCGGCGGCGGTCGCGCCGGCGGCGGTGCCCGATGACCCGTCGCCGGATGACTTCGCGGCGCCCACCACGTCGTCGATCGAGCCCTTGAGGAAGAACGCCGACTCGGGCCGGTCGTCGTGCTTGCCCTCGAGGACCTCCTTGAAGGAGCGCACGGTCTCGGCGATCGGCACGTACTGGCCCGGCGTCCCCGTGAACTGCTCGGCCACGAAGAACGGCTGGGACAGGAAGCGCTCGATCCTGCGGGCCCGCTGCACGAGCACGCGATCCTCGTCGGAGAGCTCGTCGATGCCGAGGATGGCGATGATGTCCTGCAGCTCGCGGTAGCGCTGCAGGACCTCCTTGACCTCGTTCGCCACCTGGAAGTGCTCCTCGCCGACGATCTCGGGCTTGAGGATCGTCGACGTCGAGTCCAGCGGGTCGACCGCGGGGTAGATCCCCTTCTCGGAGATCGCCCGCGACAGGGTGGTCGTGGCGTTGAGGTGCGCGAACACGGACGCCGGAGCGGGGTCCGTGAGGTCGTCGGCCGGGACGTAGATGGCCTGGATGGAGGTCACCGAGCCCCGGCGGGTGGAGGTGATCCGCTCCTGCAGCTGCCCCATCTCCGACTCGAGCGTGGGCTGGTAGCCGACCTGTGAGGGCATGCGGCCGAGGAGCGCGGAGACCTCCGAGCCGGCCTGGACGAAGCGGAAGATGTTGTCGATGAAGAGCAGCACGTCCTGGCCCTCCTCATCACGGAAGTACTCCGCCATGGTCAGGCCGGTGAGCGCGACGCGCATGCGCGCGCCGGGCGGCTCGTTCATCTGGCCGAAGACGAGCATCGTCTTCTCGAGGACGCCCGACTCCTTCATCTCGAGCCAGAGGTCGTTGCCCTCGCGCGAGCGCTCCCCGACGCCGCAGAAGGCCGACAGGCCGCCGTGCTCGGAGGCCAGGTTGTGGATGAGCTCCTGGATGATGACCGTCTTGCCGACGCCGGCGCCGCCGAACAGGCCGACCTTGCCGCCCTTGGCGTAGGGCGCGAGCAGGTCGATGACCTTGATGCCGGTCTCGAAGATCTCGTTCGTCGGCGTGAGGTTCTCGACCGTCGGGGCCGAGCGGTGAATCGGCCAGCGCTCGTCCTTGCCCGAGAGCGGCTCGCCCCGGTCGATGGGCTCGCCGAGCAGGTTGAAGATGCGCCCGAGCGTCGAGTTGCCAACCGGCACCGTGATCGGGCCGCCGGTGTCGACGACCTCCATGCCGCGGGCCAGGCCGTCCGTCGTGTCCATCGCCACCGCGCGGACGCGGTCGTCGCCCAGGTGCTGCTGGACCTCGCAGACCAGCAGGCCGGTGTCGCCGCCGGAGATGTCGCCATCCTCGCCGGCCTCCACCTCGCGCTGCACCGTGATCGCCGAGTTGATCTCGGGCAGGTCATCGGGGAACACCGCCTCGATGACGACGCCCTGGATCTCCTCGATCCGGCCGACGTTGCGCCGGCCCTCGCCGTCGCTGCGCTGCTCGTCCTGCGTGGGGGTCTGGATTGCCATTGTGAGACTCCTAGTTTCGGCCTTCGATCACCGCAAGCGGCGATCTCCGGACGACGTTAGACGAGGGACTCCGCCCCGGCCACGACTTCCATGATCTCCTGCGTGATGGCCGCCTGGCGCTCGCGGTTGAACTGCAGGGTGAGGTCCTTGATGAGGTCGCCCGCGTTCTCCGAGGCGTTGCGCATCGCGGTCATGCGCGCGCCGTGCTCGGAGGCGGTGGACTCGAGCAGCGCCCGGTAGATCGAGATCTGCACGTACTCGGGGACGAGACGCTGGAGGATCTCCTCCGGGTCGGGCTCGTACTCGACGAGCGCCGAGTGGCCCGAGTCCGAGGCCCCGGCCGGTTGGTCGCCGTCGCCCTCGCCGTGGTTCTCGTCGTCGTCGCCCTCGAAGATCGACGCCTCCTGCAGCGGCAGCAGCGTCTCGCGCGTGACCTCCTGGGTGAGCGCGGAGACGTAGCCGTTGTAGAAGACGTCGACGCGGTCCACCTCCCCGTCGACGAACGCCTGGGTGAGGTCGGAGGCGATGGTGCGGGCGTCGGCGTAGGCGGGGCGGTCGGTGAAGCCCGTGTACTCGCCCTTGAGGTCCTTCTTGCGGAAGGTCAGCGAGGAGACGCCGCGCCGGCCCGACGCGTAGTAGACGACCGTCTTGCCCTCCGCCTCGAGCTCCCCGCCGGCCCGCAGGCCGGCCCGGATGATCTGCGAGTTGAAGGCGCCGGCCAGGCCGCGGTCGCCCGTGACCAGGAGGATCGCCGCGGTGCGGACCGACTCGCGCTCGGCCAGCACCGGGACGCTCGGGAGGTTGCCCGCCGCCTCGGAGGCCTGCCGGGTCATCCGCCGGATGGCGCCGGCGTAGGGGCGCAGGTGCGAGATGCGCTGCTCGGCGCGGCGCAGCCGCGCGGCGGCGACCATCTCCATGGCGCGGGTGATCTTCTCGATGTTCTTGACCGAGCTGATGCGGCCCTGGACGCCCTTGTCGGCCATCGCCCCTCGCCCCGCCTAGCTCGAGGTTCCGGCGGCCACGGCCGCGGGGCGGTCGCCCGAGCCGGACTCGTCGTCTCCGAGCGAGCCGTCGTCCTGATTGAGCGCCTCGTCGGAGCTCGCCCGCGCCGGGCCCGCCCCGTCGACGCCGCGCTCGGTCACCGGCACCTCCTCGTCGGAGGGCAGGCCCTCCTCGTCGAGGTCGTAGCCGAAGTCCGACGCGTACTGGCCGATGGCCCGGTCGAGGTCCTGCTGCGTCGCGTCGCTCCAGTCGCCCTCGCGGATCGCGCCCAGCGTGTCGCCCGCCGAGGAGCGCAGCCGCTCGGAGAGCCCCTCGTTGAACTCGACGACGCGGTCCGCGCTGATGCGGTCGAGGTGGCCGTTCGTGGCGGCGTAGACGATGGCCACCTGCTCCTCGACCGGGATCGGCGAGCGCTCGCTCTGGTTGAGCATCTGCACGAGCCGCTCGCCGCGGGCCAGCGTGCGCTGGGTGTCGGCGTCGAGGTCGGAGCCGAACTGCGCGAACGCCTCGAGGTCGCGGTACTGGGAGAGCTCGCCCTTGAGCCGGCCGGCCACCTTGCGCATCGGGCCGACCTGCGCCGAGCCGCCCACGCGCGACACCGAGATGCCCACGTTGATGGCCGGGCGCACCCCCGAGAAGAAGAGCTTGGGCTCGAGGAAGATCTGCCCGTCGGTGATCGAGATCACGTTCGTCGGGATGTAGGCCGACACGTCGCCGGCCTGCGTCTCGATGATCGGCAGGGAGGTCAGCGAGCCGCCGCCCAGCTCGTCGTTGAGCTTGACCGCGCGCTCGAGCAGGCGGGAGTGCAGGTAGAACACGTCGCCGGGATACGCCTCGCGACCCGGCGGGCGGCGCAGGAGCAGCGACATCTGGCGGTACGCGTAGGCGTGCTTGGTCAGGTCGTCGTAGATCGTGAGCGCGTGGCCGCCCTTGTAGAGGAAGTACTCGGCCATGGCGCAGCCCGCGTAGGGGGCGATGTACTTGATCGGCGCGGCCTCGTCGGCCGGCGCGGCGACGATGATCGTCGAGTCGAGCGCGCCCGCCTCGTCGAGCGTCTGGGCGAGGCCGACGATCGTGGCCAGGCGCTGGCCGATCGCGACGTAAACCGAGACGATGTCGTTGTTGCGGTTGTTGATGATCGTGTCGATCGCGATCGCCGTCTTGCCCGTCTGGCGGTCGCCGATGATCAGCTCGCGCTGACCGCGGCCGATCGGGATCATCGAGTCGATCGCCTTCAGGCCGGTCTGCAGCGGCTCCTTGACGGGCTGGCGCTGGACGACGCCCGGCGCCTTGAACTCCGCGGGGCGCGTCTCGGTCGTCTCGATGTCGCCCTTGCCGTCGAGCGGGATGCCCAGCGGATCGACGATGCGGCCGAGCAGGCCCTCGCCGACGGGGATCTGCAGGAGCTGGCCCGTCCGCTTGACCGTGTCACCCTCGCGGACGTGCTGCCACGCGCCGAACAGCACGGCGCCGACGTTGTCGGACTCGAGGTTGAGCGCGAGCCCGGTGACGTCGCCCGGCAGCTCGAGCAGCTCGAGCGCCATGCAGTTCTCGAGGCCGTGCAGGCGCGCGATGCCGTCGGCGACCGACAGCACGGTCCCGACCTCGGTGAGGTCGGCCGAGTCGGCGTCGAGGCCCTCGATGCGGCTCTTGAGGATGGAGGTGATCTCGTCGGGCTTGATCTGCATGGTCAGCTCCTGGCCACTTGACGGCGAAGTTGTTCGAGGCGGTTGCGGATGGAGGCGTCGATGATCGAGTTGCCGACCCGGACGACGATCCCGCCGAGGAGGTCAGCGTCCACGGAGGAGGAGAGCTCGACCCTGCGGCCCGTCTGCTCGCCGATGCGCTCACCGATGTTGCGGACGGTCTCCTCGTCGAGCTCGACGGCCGAGGTGACCCGGACCGGCAGGAGGTTGTTCTCCTGCTTCCACAGGGCATCGTAGCTGCGGCTGACCCGCATCAGCGCGGGCATCCGGTGGTTGTCGACCAGCAGCTCGAGGAAGTTGACCACCATCGGGTCGGCGTCGGAGATCGCCTTCTCGAGCCCGTCCTTCTTCTCCGCCGAGGAGAAGTAGGGCGAGAACAGGAAGACCTGCAGGTCGCGGTCGGCGGCGACCGCGTCGGCGATCGCGCCGAGCTGCTCGCGCACCACGTCGAGCTTGCCGGCCTCCTTGGCGACCTCGAACAGCGACCGCGCGTAGACGGTGGCGATCTCCTCCACGCGCGCCCTACCGCTCGTTCCCGGCGGACAGCGCCGCGAAGTCGAGCTCGGACAGGGCGTCGTCGACCAGGCGGCGCTGGTCGTCGGCGGTCAGTGACTTGCGGGTGACCTTCTCGGTGGCGGCCACCGTGAGGTCGGCCACCTCGCGGCGGATCTCCTGCAGCGCCCGGCGGGTCTCCGCCTGGATGTCGCGGCGGGCCTGCTCCATCATCTCCTCGCGCTTGCGCGCGGCCTGGGCGAGCGACTCGGCCTCCTGGCTCTCGCCCGTCTTGCGGGCGCGGGCGACGATCTCGTCGGCCTGCGCGCGTGCCTCGGCGAGCCGCTCGCGGTACTCGGCGAGGAGCTCGTCGGCCTGGCGGCGCGTGCGCTCGGAGGCGTCGATGGACTCCTCGATCGCCCGCTGGCGCTTGTCGAGGGCCTCCGCGATGCGCGGGAACGCGACCTTGCCGAGGATGTAGATCGAGATCGCGAAGACCAGCAGCGTCCAGATCATCAGGCCGACCGAGGGCGTGACCAGGAACGAGCCGCCCTCCTCCTCGGCCGCGGCGAAGACGAGCAGGTCCGTCATTAGAGGAAGAACGCGATCAGGCCCGCGACCAGCCCGTAGAAGAAGCACGCCTCGGTGAGCGCGAAGCCGAGCCACTGGATCGAGGTGATCTCGTCGCGCATCTCCGGCTGCCGGGTGACGGACTCGATGACCTTGCCGAAGATGGTGCCGATGCCGATGCCGGCGCCCACCGCGCCGAGCCCGCCGCCGACGCCCAGGGCGATGGCGCGGCCCGCGTCCGCGCCGGCGTCCGCCTGGGCGAAGACGGTGATGAGGGACAGGAGGAACTCCATGGTGTGACTCCTTTAGTGCTCGTCGGCGACCGCGCCGCCGAGGTAGATGGCCGAGAGGGTGGCGAAGATGAAGGCCTGCAGCGTCGCCACCAGGCCGAGCTCGAACATGAACAGCAGGACGCCGAAGGGCAGCGTGAACCAGCCGAGCACCTCGATGCCGAGGAGCACCGCGAGGCCGCCCGACATGAAGAGGATGATCAGGTGGCCGGCCAGCAGGTTGGCGAAGAGACGCACGGAGAGCGACAGCAGCCGCATGAAGTTCGACAGGAACTCGAGGATGAAGATCGGGACCGCCGCGAAGCCGGTGATCCCCTGCGGGATCAGGCTCTTGAGGTAGCCGCCGACGCCCTTGGCCCGGATGCCCTCGACGTTGTAGGAGACGAAGACGATCAGGGCGAGGACGAGGGGGATCGAGAGGTTCGCGGTGGCGGCGTAGAGCGCGAAGGCGGGGAACTCGAGGCCGAAGACGTCGATCGGGTGCTCCGTGTTCGTCGGCAGCGGGATGTAGCCGATCAGGTTGGAGTACCAGATGAACAGGAACAGCGCCCCGAGGAAGGGGAACCACTTGGCGGCCATCTTCGGGTCCATGTTCCCGCGCGTGATCGTGTCGCGCATGGTCACGAACAGCGTCTCGACTGCGGTCTGCACCCGGTTGGGGCGGGCCTGCATGCGGTTGGCGATGTAGACCATCGTCACGACGGTCAGGATCGCCGCGGCGATCACGTAGACCACCGCCTTGTTGATGTCGAACGAGCCGGGCAGCGATATCCAGTCGTCCAGCCGGAACTCGTTCTGGGGCTGGAACTCGTCGTTGTCGTTACGGGTGGCGCCGAAGATGGCGATGAGCAGCACCATGCCGGCGACGTAGGCGCCGCCGATGCCGAGGACGAGCTTGCGCTTCGTGCTCATGTCCGGGTGGACCTCTGGAGGGGTCGGAGGGCGATGGCGGTGATCAGGTAGAGGGTGAAGGCGACCAGCACGAGGACGGCGGCGGTGAGCCCGTCGTCGCGCGTGCCGGCGACGCCGACCGCGAGGATGACGAGGCCGACGAGCCACGCGCGCCCGAGCGACGAGAAGAGCGTCAGTCCCGTCTGCGTCCTCACGTCGCGGGAGGCCTTGGCGCGCCGGTCGATCAGCTCGCCGGCGACCCGCGAGACGATCCAGCCCGCCGCCCCGACCGCGTAGCCCAGGACGGGCAGACCGGCCAGCACCACGAACGGCGCCGCGAGCAGCACGACCACCACGTCGAGGAAGCGGGCGGCGTCGAGGAGATCGAGGCGTGGGTGCATGGCTGTGGGCATGGCGGCGCGGCCACCCTACAGACAGGAGACGCCCGAGCCGGGCACCGCACGCGGCCGAGGGGGCGGCCGGTCTCGAGTGGCGCGGGGAGTGTAGCGCTTGTGCGGACTTTGTAACAACATTGTGCCGCGCGCCGCAAGGCCCCCTACGGTGTGGGCGTGGCGTGGACGGCGACCAACTCCGAGGGGTACCTCGCGCCCGTGGCGCTGCGGGTCGACGTCGTGGTCCTCACCGTGCGCGAGCAGGCGCTCCAGGTGCTGACCGTCGGGGGCCGGGCGCTGCCCGGCGGCTTCGTCGGCCCGGGCGAGGATCCGGCCGCCACCGCCCGCCGCAAGCTGCGCGAGAAGACGGGCGTCGACCGCGCCTACCTCGAGCAGCTCGCCACCTTCGGCCGGCCGGGGCGCGACCCGCGCGGCTGGATCCCGACCGTGGCCCACCTCGCCCTCGTCCCGCCCGACACGGAGGCCGCCGACCCCGCCGCGGCGTGGGTCGGCGTGCACGGCGACGCGCCGCTGCAGCTCGACCACCGAGAGATCGTCGCCACCGCGGTCGAGCGCGTCCGCGGCAAGCTCTGGTGGTCCAACGTGGCGGTCGGCGTGCTGCCCGGCGCGTTCCCGCTGTCGGACGCCCGCACGGTCTACGAGGCGATCGCCCAGACGACGTACGACCCGGCGACCTTCGCGCGCGACCTCAAGGCCACCGGACTCGTCGCGCCCACCGGGGAGCGGCGCTCGGAGGGCCGGGGCCGCCCCGCCGCGCTCTACCGGTTCGTGTCCGAGCGGCCCGTCTGGGGCGCCGGGCGGCGCAAGCGCGTCCGCGCCTGAGGCGGGGCGAACGTCAACGACGAGGGGCGCTCGCCGGCTCAGGGGGCGTACACGGCTCCGTCGGCGTAGTGCCCGGAGTCCTCGCAGCAGCCGCCCCAGATCACCATGCCGCGGCTCGCCGCGACGGCGGCGTGCGAGCCACGGGGTCGGAGCGGCGACGGCGGAAGGACGGTCCAGGTCCGCGTCGCCGGGTGGTACGCCGCGCCGTCGGCGAGCAACGCCTCGCCGTCCCGGTGACCGCCCCACACCAGGAGCCGCCCCCCGGACCACACCGCCGAGAACCCGCGGCGCGACACGATCGGCGCGGGCGGGAGCGGCTGCCAGCGATCGCCGGCCGGGTCGTACTCGGCCCCGGCCGTGCCCGTCCAGACCAGCATCCGCGCGCCGGTCCAGACCGCCCGGGCGTCTTCGTTCGAGTCCATCGGTGCGGGCGCCATGGGCTGCCAGCGGTCCGTCCGCGGGACGTACACGGCGCCGTCGGACGCGAACCGCCCGCCGTCCTCGAAGCCGCCGTCCAGCCGGCCGCCCCACACGAGCATCCGGTCTCCGGTCCACACGGCGACGGGCCGGCTGCGAGGGCTCAGCGGCGAGCGGGCCAGCCGGCGCCACCGCCGGGGGCCGGGCCGGTAG
>CALMNS010000447.1 GCA_937871635.1 uncultured Solirubrobacter sp. | reverse complement strand
CATCGGGATCGACCGCGCGCGGCGGCTGGCCGCCGGCGAGCGGCTCACAGACGCCCTGCACGCCCTGACGCGGTCGCTCGGTCTGGGCGCGGTCCGGGTCCTGCCCGCCTCTGACGACCCCGTGCGCACGTGGGTCGACGGCACGCCGTTCCAGGAGTGGATGATCCGGGCGGGCGGCAAGGCGGGCGAGCGGGCGATCGAGTCCGTCGAGGTCCGCGGCGCCGACACCGCGCGGCCCTGTCCCGAGGCGATCGAGGCGATCGGACGGGCCCGGGCCGTCGTCGTCGGCCCCTCGAACCCGATCATCTCGATCGGCCCGATCCTCGCCGTGCCGGGCATCGGCGAGGCGCTGCGCGACGGCCCCGCGCCCGTCGTCGCCGTCTCGCCGATCGTCGGCGGGCGGTCGGTCAAGGGCCCGACGGAGGCCTTCCTGCGCCACGCCGGGCTCCCGATCAGCGCGGACGCGATCGCCGTCGCCTACGGCGGGCTGCTCGACGGGCTGGTGGCCGACGAGCCCTGCGAGGCCCTCCCCGCGCTGCAGATCGACACGGACCTCTCGACCCCCGAGGCGCGCCGCGAGGTGGCCGAGGCGACGCTGCGCTTCGCGATCGCCCTGTGACGTAGCCCAGAGGTCGAGCGACAGCGAAGACCGGCCGGGCGAAATACCATCGCGCCGTGTCCGACTCCCGCTCCCTCGCAGGCAAGACCCTCTTCATCTCCGGCGCGTCGCGCGGCATCGGCCTGGCCATCGGCGTCCGGGCCGCCCAGGACGGCGCCAACGTGGCCCTGATCGCCAAGACCGCCGAGCCGCACCCGAAGCTCGAGGGGACGATCCACACGGCGGCCGCGGCGATCGAGGCGGCCGGCGGGCAGGCGCTGCCGATCGTCGGGGACATCCGCGAGGAGGCGTCGGTCGCCGAGGCGGCCGCGCGGACCGTCGAGCGCTTCGGGGGGATCGACGTCTGCGTCAACAACGCCTCGGCGATCAACCTGTCGGGGACGCTGGACCTCCCGATGAAGCGCTACGACCTCATGCAGGACATCAACACCCGCGGGACCTTCCAGGTGACCCAGGCCTGCCTCCCCCACCTGCTCGAGGCGGAGAACCCGCACGTCCTCACCCTGAGCCCGCCCCTCAACCTCAACCCGCGCTGGTTCGCCCAGCACGTCGCCTACACGATCGCCAAGTACGGGATGAGCATGGTCGCCCTCGGCGTCGCGGAGGAGTTCCGCGACCGCGGCGTCGCCTCCAACGCGCTCTGGCCGCGGACGATCATCGCCACCGCCGCGGTGCAGAACCTCCTGGGCGGCGACGCGGCGATGGCCCGGTCGCGCCGGCCGGAGATCATGGCCGACGCCGCCCACGCGATCCTCACCAGGCCCGCCCGCGAGACGACGGCGAACTTCTTCATCGACGACGAGGTGCTCGCCGCCGAGGGGATCACGGACCTGAGCCGCTACGGCTACGGGGATCCCCCACCCGCCGCGAGCGAGCTCCAGCTCGACATCTTCCTGGACGCCTGAGCCGGTTGGGCCGCGGCGGAAGGGACGGCGCTCAGGCCGTCGGCGGCGGGAGCGGCTCCTCGCGCCCGCGCCGGATCCAATGGCCCTCGATCTCCGGGTGCTCGGCGATGACCACGTGATCGTCGGCGCCGGCGGCGGCCACCGCGTCGAACACCCGCCGCACGGCGGACTCGAGGTCGGCCGCCTTGAGGGTGATCTCGAAGACGCCCGTCGCCTCGTCGACCTCGGTGAACTCGGCGCCCGAGAGCTGCTTCGCGAGGCGCTCGCGCGCGCCGTCGAAGCCCGGGCCGCGCGAGCCCAGGCGCTCGATGAGGACCGTCTGCCGGCCCTCGGCGGCCAGGTCGCGGCCGTGCAGGTCTGCGTCGAAGGAGTCGCCCATGGGCCGGTGCCTTACCCGCCGAACCGGTCGCGCAGGCGCGGCAGCACGTCGGCGCCGAACTGCGAGAGGAACCGTCCCTGGTCGGTCCCCGGGGCGTGGAAGACGAGGTGGTCGAAGCCGAGCTCGACGTACGGGGCGATCCGCTCGATCACCTCGTCGGGATCGTCGGAGACGATGAAGCGCTCGTGCGCCCGGTCGGCCGCCGCGTCGGCGAGCCGCTCCATCTCGATCGGGTCGTCCACCCCCGACTTCTCGTCGCCCGAGAGCCCGAGCGCCGCCCACCAGCGGCAGGCGTCGCGGGCGAAGTCGGCGTCGTGGTCGTAGGAGAGCTTGATCTCGATGAGCCGCTCGAAGCCCGGGCCGGCGCCGCCCTCCTCGGCCTTGTCGAGCAGCTCCCGGTAGAGCCCGGGGGCCTTGCCGCTCGTGCAGATGAGGCCGTCCCCCAGCCGGCCGGCGAGCTTGGCGGCCAGCGGGCCGCCGGCGGCCATGAGGATGGGCACCGGCTCCTCGGGACGGTCGTAGATCGTCGCCCGGTCCGTCCGGAAGTGCTCCCCCTCGAACGTGACCCGCTCCTCTCGCCACAGCCGCCGGATGAGCTCGACCGCCTCGCGCAGGAGGCCGCGCCGCTCCTTGCCCGAGGGCCACGCGGCGCCGGTCGGCGCGGTCTCGTTGAGCGCCTCGCCGGTGCCCACGCCAAGGAAGACGCGGCCCGGACCGGTCAGGCAGGCGAGCGTCGCGAAGGCCTGGGCGACGACGGAGGGGTGGTAGCGGAGCGTCGGGGTCAGGACGCTCGTCCCGAGCCGGGCGGCGCCCGTCGCCTGGGCGGCCGCGCCGAGCCACGGC
>CALMNS010000446.1 GCA_937871635.1 uncultured Solirubrobacter sp. | reverse complement strand
GTCCTCGCGGCCGCCCGGGTCCCGCTGCAGCCGATGACCGCCCCCCACCTCGACACCCACGTCGAGGTGGCGCTGCCCTTCGCGGACGTCGACGCGGCCGGGCTGCCCGGCGAGCCTGTGCCCGAGGAGGCCCGCTGGATCGAGGCGTCCGTGGGCGGGCTCCACGTGGCCAGCGGCTACGTCCCCAACGGTCGGGGGCTCGACTCGCCGGAGTTCCCGCGCAAGCTCGCCTTCTTCGAGGCGATGCGCGAGCGCGCAGCGGATCCCGCCCGCCCGCTCGACCTGATCGCGGGCGACCTCAACGTGACGGCCTCCGACGTCGACGTCTACGACCCGGCCGCCTTCGTGGGCTCGACCCACGTCACGCCGGAGGAGCGGACCCGCTTCGCCGCGCTGCTCGACGCGGGGATGGTCGACGCCTACCGGCGCGTCCACGGGCCCGACGCGGTGGGCTACACGTGGTGGGACTACCGCCAGGGCCACTTCCACCGCAAGCTCGGCCTGCGGATCGACTACCTCCTCCTCGGCCCTCGCCTGGCCGAGCGCGTGCGGACCTGCGGGATCGACCGCACCTACCGCAAGGGAAGCAAGCCGTCCGACCACGCCCCGCTGCTGGCCGAGCTGGCCGACGCGTGACCGCCGGACCGGCCTGGGTCTACCTCCTGCGCTGCCGCGACGGCTCGCTCTACTGCGGCTGGACGAACGACCTCGGGCGCCGGCTGCGGGCCCACGCCGCCGGGACGGCGAGCCGCTACACGCGCTCGCGGCTGCCCGTGGAGCTCGTCCTCGCCGTCCCCCAGGCCGACCGCGCCGCCGCGCTGCGCGAGGAGGCGCGGATCAAGGCGCTGCGCAAGCCCGCGAAGGAGTCATGGCTCGCCGACATGGCTCGTGTCGTTCCACTGCCAGATGACGCGGCGCTCGCGCTCGTAGCCCAGGACGCTGAGGGCGGCGGTGCCGAGCGCGAGACGGCCGCCGGCTGAGGCGGGGAGCTCGATCCAGCGGGCGGCGAGGATGCGCAGCACGTGCCCGTGGGCGACGAGCACGACGGTCCCGTCCTTCCCGGCGCCGACCACCCGCTCGACGACGCGGTCGGCGCGCACGCCGACCTCGTCGACCGTCTCGCCCTCGCTCGGGCCCTCGACCCACACCGTCCAGCCGGGCCGCGTCTCGCGGATCTCCGGGGTGGTGCGGCCCTCGGCCTCGCCGTAGTCCCACTCCTGCAGG
>CALMNS010000445.1 GCA_937871635.1 uncultured Solirubrobacter sp. | reverse complement strand
GCGCAGCGCGGCGCCGGCCAGCGACGCGCCGGCCGCCACGCCGAGCACGGAGACGTCCTGGAACGGGAGCCTGACCTCGGGCAGCCCGCGCTTGACCAGGGGGATGACCGCCAGCGCCTCGCCCAGGCGCGCGAGGCCGCGGATCCCGGGGATGTCGTCGACGCCGGAGACGCGCGGCTTGGGGCCCGAGGCGGCCTTGATGTCGCCCGCGTCCGTCCGCACGGCGGCCGCCCAGCGGGTCGGGCCGTGGACGAGCAGCCCGTTGCGCAGCGCCATCCCGCCCAGCCGGAGCTTGTCGGGGGCGGTCTGGTCAGCGGGTCGGTCAGCCATGCAGTCGCTCCGGGAGGTCGTGGAAGAAGGCGGCGGCCAGGCCGAGGTCGCGCACGTCGATGCGCTCGTCGGCCGAGTGGATCAGCGGCCAGGTGTCGTAGAGGGTCATATGGCGGTGCGGGAAGAAGCCGTAGGGGACGCACTCGGGGAACGCGGCGCGCCACCAGCGCGAGTCCGTGAACGCGGGCAGGACGGTGGGGACCGCCTCGGCGCCCGGGTCGGCCTCGGCCACCCAGCCCGCGATGGCGTCCATCAGCGGCGAGGCGGGCGGGGAGCCGTTGCCGACCACCTGCTCCGTGAAGGCGACCTCGAGCCCGTCGGCGGCCGCGCCGAGCACCTCGCGGATCCGGGCCATCGTCGCCTCGCCGGCCATGCCGGGCGGGACGCGACAGTCGACGCGGAGCGCAGCGACGGAGGGGATGACGTTGATCTTCTCCGACGCCGAGATCCGGGTGGGGACCATCGTGACGCCGAAGGTCGGCTCGACCAGCGTGGCGAAGCGCGGCTCGATGGCCCGGATGCGCTCGAGCGTGGCGGCCAGGTCCTCGGCGTCCTCGCCAAGCGCCTCGAGCAGCGCCCGCGACGCCTCCGTGAGGTCGTACGCGGCGCGCCCGGTGCCCAGCGCGTCGATCGCGGGGGTCAGCTTGAGCAGCGCGTTGTCCCCGGTCCCGGGGACCGAGGCGTGGCCCGCGCGGCCGCGGGCGGTGACCGTGAAGCGGAAGGTGCCCTTCTCGGCGGTGCAGACGCCGTAGAGGCGCCGGTCGCCGTAGGGGATGACCGAGCCGCCGCCCTCGTTGACCAGGTAGTCCGCGCGGGCGAGCTCGGGGTGCTCCTCGGTGAGGAACTTGGCGCCGAGCCTCCCGCCCGCCTCCTCGTCGGAGACGCAGAAGAGCTTGAGCACCCCCGTCGGCGGGCGCCGGCCGGCCCGGGCGAGCGCGGCGAGCGCCACCGCCTCGGCGGCGGTCTGGGACTTCATGTCGAGCGCGCCGCGGCCCCACAGGAAGCCGTCGTGCAGCTCGCCGCTCCACGGGTCGTGGGCCCAGTCGGCGGGATCAGCGAGCACCGTGTCGACGTGGGAGAGGTAGCCCAGCGTCGGCCCGCCGGCCGGATCGTCGCCGGGCAGGGTGGCGACGAGGCTCGGGCGCGCGGGCTCGGCGGCGCGCAGCTCGACCTCGAGCCCGGCGTCGGACAGGTAGCCGGCGAGCCATTCGATCGCCGCGCGCTCCTGCCCCGGCGGGTTGACCGTGTCGAACCGGATCAGCCGGGCCAGGACGTCCGTCGCCTCGTCCTGCAGGGTCTGCGCGGCGAGGGCCATCAGGCAAGCGTAGTCTCGCTCGCCATGGAGCAGCTGTTCGAGGAGGGCCCCGCCGACCCGCCCGAGCGCCCGGCGGCGGAGCCCGACGCCCCGCTGGCGGTGCGGATGCGCCCGGTCACGCTCGACGACTTCGTCGGCCAGGAGCACCTGCTCGCCCCGCGCTCGAGCCTGCGGGCCGCGATCGAGTCCGGCCACCCGCACTCGATGATCCTCTTCGGGCCGCCCGGCACCGGCAAGACGACGCTCGCCCGGATGGTCGCCCGCCACGCCGAGGCGACCTTCGAGGAGCTCTCCGCCGTCCAAGCGGGCGCCAAGGAGGTCCGCGCCCTGCTCGCCCGCGCCCGCGAGCGCCGGAGCGGCGGGATCCAGACCGTCTTCTTCCTCGACGAGATCCACCGCTTCAACAAGGCCCAGCAGGACGCCCTCCTCCCCGCCGTGGAGGAGGGCGTCGTCGTCCTGATCGGGGCGACCACCGAGAACCCCTACTTCGAGGTCAACAACGCGCTGATCTCCCGAACGCAGGTCTACGAGCTCCAGGCGCTGACCGCCGAGGACGTCGAGGTGCTGCTCCGCCGCGCCCTCGCCCGGGAGCTCGACCCGGGCGTGGCGGTGGCCGACGACGCGCTGGCCTTCCTCGCCGCGCGCTCCGGCGGCGACGCGCGCAACGCGCTCAACGCCCTCGAGCTCGCGGTGGACACGGTGCGGCGCTCCGAGCGCGACGCGGTGGAGCTCGCCGACGCCGAGGACGCCATGCAGCGCAAGGCGGTCCTCTACGACAAGGCGGGCGACCAGCACTACGACTACATCTCGGCCTGGATCAAGTCCACCCGCGGCTCGGACCCCGACGCCTCGCTCTACTACCTCGCGGCGATGCTCGAGGGCGGCGAGGACCCCCGCTACATCGTCCGGCGGATGATCGTCTTCGCCTCCGAGGACGTCGGCAACGCCGATCCGCAGGCGCTCGGGCTGGCCATCGCCGCCGCGGGCGCCGTCGAGCACGTCGGCCTGCCCGAGTGCCACTTCGCCCTCGCCCAGGCCGCGATCTACCTCTCGCTGGCGCCGAAGTCCGACGCCGCCAAGCGGGCGATCTTCGAGGCCCGCGCCCAGATCGCCGACGAGGGCGCGGCAACCCCGCCCGGCCCGCTGCGCACCGCCGC
>CALMNS010000444.1 GCA_937871635.1 uncultured Solirubrobacter sp. | reverse complement strand
CGCGGGGGCCGCGGGGGCCGCCGCGCGGGCCCACGCGCGGGACGCCGCGGGGGACGCCCTCGCCCCCACGACGCGGACCCTGCAGGACTCGGCGCTTGACCTGCTCGAACAGCTCATCGCGCCCGAAGCACGGTGAGTCGCGTGGACGCCTGGATCTGGATCAGCGCGTTCCTCGTCAGCGGCATGGCCGCGCTTGTCTGGGCCGCGGTTCACGCCCCGGACATGACGGCCGAGGAGGAAGCACTCGACCGGGCGCTCGAGGAACTCGACCACGTCGAGGACTTCGTCGAGGCATGGCAGTGGGCTGAGTCCGACCGGAGCGCGGGCCGGTGAACCTTGCCGACTTTCGCGCCGACCTTCCCGTCAGCCGCGGTCAGTGGCGGGCGCTTGCCGAGGCTGCGCTCGATCGCCTCGGGGAGCCCGCTCCCGCCGACCGGCTGGAGGCGACCGAGCTTCTCGTTCGGTTCCATGCCGCCGCCCCTGCCGCCGATCCCACGCCGCACCTTGCCGCCGTTGCCAACGGCCGAGGAGGTCCGGACCCCGGTGAGGACAAGGGCGGCGAGGGCGTCTATCTCCTCGCGATCCCGGAGGGCCGCGCCCAGCCGGAGATGACCGTCGAGGAGATCGTCAAGACGAAGGTTCGCCGATGAGCGCAGGTCAGGTCAGCGACATTCCGACCGGTCTCATGTTCGAGCCGGCGCCGACAGCGCCGAGCACGTTCAACGTCCTGCTCTTCGGGAAGCCGAAGAGCGGAAAGAGCACCGCCGCCGCGACCGCGCCCGGCCCGATCCTTTGGCTGAATGCCGAAGGGCCCGGTGCGCTCGGTTACGCCCGCAAGACCGCCGCTGACCGCGGCACCCGGATCCTCGAGGTTGCGCTCAACGCGCACACCCCGAACCCAGCGGGCGTCCTGAACGAGGTCTATCGCCACGTCCGCGAGGGCCGGGACCCGAAGGTAGAGACCGTCGTGATCGACACGCTCGCCAAGGTCCGCGAGGCGCTGATCGGCCAGCTCGTTCAGAAGGGTTCAAAGAATAGCCTGCCGCAGTATGGGCAGGTCGCCGACAAGCTCGGCGGGTTCATCAACTCCATGCGCGACCTGCCGGTCAATCTGGTTCTTCTCGCGCACGTCGACTCCAAGGAGTCAGAGGGCGAAGGCCGGATCGTCGATCCGCTCATCGGCGGGAAGTTGACCGAGACAGTTCCGGGCGAGGTTGACGTCGTGGCGTACACGTCGATGCTGCCTGACGAGGATGGCACCCGCCGGTACTACGGGCAGCTGGTTGAGGGCAAGGGACGCACGGCCGGTGATCGCTCCGGGGCTCTCGCGGGTGAGCGTGGCTTCCGGGAGCTCAATCTGACCGAGTGGCTGGCGGTTTACAGGGCGGCGCTGACTCCGGACGAGTCCGATCTGCCGTGGGAGCCGCCGAAGGGGGACGCCCTTCCGGCACCGGTCGATGTCGATCCGTCTGTCGAGGATGCTGAGCCGCCGCAGGGGGCTCTTCTCGATGACCAGGCTGTCGCGTCGGTATGAGCGAGCCATCCCGCGAAAGCGGCGTCTATAGCACCATCGTTGCGGACCCGCCGTGGGACCACTCAGATGGCACTGGTTATGTTGTCACGGTCGGCGATCGAAGCACCCGGCGTCAGCGCGACGATGGTGGTTACACGACCGCGCCGCCCTACAAGTCGATGCCCCTCGCTGAGATCGTTGCGTTGCCCGTGTCCACACTGGCGGCCAACGACGCTCACCTCTACCTCTGGACTACGAATCGGTATCTCCGCGACGTCTGGGATATCGCGGAAGGATGGGGATTCAATGGCGTCTGCATCCTAACGTGGTGTAAGCCGTACATGGGCGCTCTCGGCGGCGGGGCATGGCAATCCAACACGGAGTTTTGCCTGTTCGCCCGCCGTGGGTCGCTACCAACTCATGGCAAGGCTCGCGGCCGGTACTACGAGTGGCCGCGTCGTCGTGGCGCCCCGGTTCGGGAGGGTGAACGCCGAACGTCGATGCATTCCGCCAAGCCCGAGGCATTCCTTGACCTGGTTGAGCAAGTTAGCCCGGGCCCCTATGTGGAGATGTTTGCCCGTCGCGCTCGTTTCGGCTGGGACTACTGGGGTGACGAGTCGCTCGGCACGGCGGAGATAACCGGGGTAGTTGCATGAACCTCGAAAGCGGAAGCCGATGAAGCGCGAAGAGGCTTACGCCATCATCGGTGCCGTGTTCCGGTGGGGGAGTCGCAACAGCGTCTTCCTCGGGATCTACGGAATCTACGCCGCGCTCGCGGTCTTCGCGTTCGGGCCGATTACCGAGGCGATTCTCAAGCGCGATGACTGGCTGCTCTGGACGCTGGGAGCGGTCGTCGCGCCGCTAGTCCTGGTCGTCCTCAACGCGCCCGTGGCGTGGCTTCGCTCGACAGACGAGCGCAAGCGGCGGCGTCTCGATTCCCTCAGGCAGCGCGCCGACGAACTTGAGCGGGAGCTACAGCTATGAGGCCGCTTTCGGATCGTGGCGGCGTCGCCGAGCGGTGGGTCGAGGCGCTCGAGACCGCGTACGGCCTCGCGCGCGGTGAGCGACTCGCCGAAATCCGCGGTGATCGCCGCGTCAAGCGGTTCGACTCCCGAGGCCTGCACCCCTATAGCGAGGCTTGGGGCCGCATCCTCTCGCTCGAGGGCCTTGACCCGGAGCTCGCGGCGTTGCGGGACCTGGGCGGGGATGTGGCGTGCGAGCCAGGGACGCTCCGGCATGCCGCGCACCGCGACGCCGAGGAGGCGGTCGCTCGGCTCATCAGGAGCGAAGGCCGGGTCGATTGGGCGGCGGAGCGGCGCGCATGAGGATTCTTCACTGCCTGCTCCCGGACGGCTACATCCCCGTGACGTATTGGGCGCCGCACCCGTGCGGCGGGCTGTACATGGAGGACGCGCTCTGCTGGGGGGCATCCGGGTCCGTCGGACGGTGGCTCTCGTGAGCGACAGCTACTGGACGTGGGGCCTGGACCTGGGGTCGCGACGAGCCGGAGTAGCCGTCATCGACGCTACAGGCCGCTTCTCGACCTTCGCCATCGAATGGCAGTTGCCGCGCGCGAAGCCGCTCCCGCCTGGACGACTTCTCCTCATCGCCCGCGCGAACATGCACCAGTACGCCCGGGCGCTCGCGATGAGCTACCCGCCATCAACCGTCGCTTATGAAGTGCCGTCCGGGCGATTCCCCAACCCGATCCTCATGCTGACCGCCGGCGTGCTCGTCGAGGCGGCTGGGGACGCCACCGATCGCGTGCCGTGGCCGCTCACGGTCACCGAGTGGAAGAAGCAGGCGATCGGCGCCGGCAACGCCACGAAGGACGACGTCCACGCCTGGGCGCGGGCCCTTGGCTCTCGGACCGATGATCAGGAGCAGCTCGACGCCCTCGGCGTCGCGGCAGTTGCCGCGGAGATCATGTACGGCGTGGTCCGGGCAGAGCTCCGGCCGGACGGCGACCCGATGATCCGGGCGGCGGCATGAACGAGCCATCTCGGGCAGCGCACCGCTTCAACAACGACCTGCGCTACCGGGAGGGTGACCACCCGAACCAAACACAGCTCACCCCGCCCTACGTCCTCGAGCCCGTTCGCGAAGCCCTCGGCGGCACGATCACGCTCGACCCGTGCACCGAGCCGGACAACCCGACGAGGGCGCAGGCGATCTACCACCTACCGATGGACGGCGCCGAGCTTCCATGGACGCAGGCCAAGTCGATCTACGTCAACCCGCCTTACGGGAAGGCGCGCGAGCGCTGGGTAGAGCGGTGCGTGCAAGCCGCAGACGCTGGATGCCGGGTCATCCTGCTCATCCCGGCGGCGACCGATACGCGCATCTTCCAACGCGCGCTCGCGAGTGCCTGGGAGGTCGTGTTCATCCGGGGCCGCGTCAAGTTCGGCGTGCTGCGCCCCAACCGCCGGCAGGTCGCCGCGTCGCACCCGAGCGCGCTTATCGGCTGGAATGTGTCGCTCGCGCCGTGTGCCCACCTTGGCCTCGTTGCGACGGAGGTGGAGAGCGATGCCGCCTAGGCCGCTTTCGGATCCTCACATCTGCTCGCGCGGTCCTGAGTCGTGTCCGGCGTGTGGTCACAAGGACTCGCGCGATGGTCCATTGACCGTTTCCGACGGCGGGACGGTCTTCTTCGTGCGGTGCCGGATCTGTGAGGCCGAGCATCCCGACCAGTCCAACTGGGACTACCGCGACTGCGACGCCTGCCGTGATGAGGAGCTGTCCAAGTGAGCCCGCTTCCGGATCCGTTCGCGATGGTCCCATGCCCGTGCACGGACGCCGGCACCCCCGGTCAGCTGGTCGACCACCGCGGGGATGCAGCGACGGAGCAGTACAAGACGTGCAAGGGTTGCGGAGACCGGCTTCCGGTCAACTGCTTCAACCTCGACCGCGGCAAGCCCGACGGGCGAGTTGCCCTCTGCAAGGTATGTCGCACTGGGCCGAGGAAGGTCGTACGGGTCCGGAGATGGCGGACGTGCGCGGAGTGCGGACAGGGCTTCTCACCGAGGTTCGGCAGCGACGGGAAGCTCGTCATTCACTGCTCCCCTCAGTGCGGGGCACGCCGTGGAGCGAAGAGCCACGCATGGACAGGCGACGCGGCGAGCTACGAGGCCGTCCATCACCGGCTCGGCGGGAAGCGCCCGCCGTGCACAGCTTGCGGCGCGACCCAGAACCTGCACTGGGCGCTGAACCACCAGACGTGCTCAACACCGCAAACGTCTTCCCGCGGACCGTACTCAACGCGACGCGAGGACTACATCTCGCTGTGCGCGCGCTGCCACCGGAAGTTCGACCTGGCGGCCGCCAACGTCAGAGGAATCTCGCAGCTGCGAGATCTTCGACTTGCGCTGGGAATGACACAGGGTGATGTTGCCGCAGCCTTCGGCCGCTGCGGTCCAGCCGTGTCCACATGGGAACGTGGACTACACCCCGCTCCCCCCGGTGTTCTGCCCTGGCTTCTGGCCAAGGCCACCACCGACTCCGAGGACGCAGCATGACGGACCAGCCTGCCCTTGTCCGATGTGCGTGCGCCGACGCTGGCACTCCAGGACTGCTCACTGATCAGACAGGGCGTAGCCGCCCATGCCCGAGTTGTACTGGCCCGCACGCCCCACGCGGCTGGTGCCTCCAAGGCAACGGGCCCGTCCTCACCCTCGACTTCCGCGCCAGCCAGGCCGACCGGTACCCGGAGCCGATCCGGTGAGCCCCCGCACTGGCTTCGACAGGTTCATGGTCGACGTCGATGCGGCCAGCAACCCCAAGGTCAAGCGGCTCCGTCGCGCCGGCGCCGAGGTCCGCTGGACCTGGTTCCACGGCGTGCTTCCCATCGCTGCCCAAGCCCCCATGCGGGGGTCGCTGACCATCGGCACCCTGGTCGCTGACGAGCAGGACATCGCCGACAAGGCCGACGTCACCCTGGCCCAAGCGCGGAAGACGGTCGCGGTCGCCCGCGAGCTCGGGATGCTCGACCGTGACGAGGACGGCATCGAGTGGGTGCACGACTTCGACGACTGGAACCCTGAACCGAAAGCCGATGGCACGGCGAGCGAACGTTCGCGGCGCTACCGCGAACGGCAACGAGCACGGCGTGACGCATCACGGCCGTCACGCCGTGACGGCCGTGACGAGACCGTGACGTCACGCCGGGAAGTAGAAGGGGAAGTAGAAGAACTACACCCCCCTAACCCCCCGCCTCCGGCGGGGGGGACCTTTCCAACCCGACCCTCTGGGGGCAGGGCACGGCAGGCCCGGCAGTTCGAGGAACAGGCCGCCGCGTTCGTCGCTGCGCACTTCCCGGGGTGCTTGCCGTCCCGCGTCGGGGCGGTCGCCGTTGAGGCGCGTCGCCGAGGACTCGACCCACCCCCGGATGCGCTCAGGCATATCGCGGATGGTCACCAGTTCCTCAGCGAGTACCTACAGCCCGAGGGGGCCGCAGCATGAGCGCCACCACCAGCGCGATCCAGACCGCCCGGACGCTCGCCGATGGCGGATGGAGCTACAGCGCCATCGCTCGGTTCCTCACCGAGAACGGCCTTCAGGTCCACAAAGGGACCGTCCGACTGTGGCTCCTCTCGGACGAGGAGCGCAGCGCCCGTCTGCTGCAGCAGCGGCGGACGATGGCAGAGACGAACGCGAGGCGGTCCGGTGGGCGACTCCCCCCCAATCGCCCGCTGACCCCGGAGCGGATCCAGGCCCGGATCGAGGGTCTCCACCGCGTCGGCTTGTCGACGACGGACATCGCCCGGGTTCTCGACTTCGATCGCGTTGAGCCGGGCTGCACCGTCTACAGCGTTCGCCGCCGACTCGGGATGTCCGCATGACTCGCCCTCTTTCCCGCGAAAGCGGCGAGGATCGCCATCGGCCTCTTCGGTCGGTCGAGCGGGTCACTGTTCTTCGGATCGTCGTCCTTGAAGGACAAGGGTTCATCAACAGCCCAGTCCGCGAGGTCACCTACCACTACGAAGAGGACGGCACGCTCATCGCCCGCCGTGACCTCTGGGAGGAGACGCAATGAAACTGCTCTGGGGTCTCCTCGCTGGGCTCGCGTTCTACTGCGCCACCGCGTTTCCATTCGCCCTGACCGTCGCGCCGACGGGTGAGGCGTGGTCCGGCGTCTACATGCTCTATGGCGTCATGTGTGGTGCCGTGGGCACGTCCTTGGTGGCGGACTGATGCTCCGTCACCTCAAGGAGACGTGGATCATGTACCGCGAGATCCGCGCCAAAGGCGGACCGCTCGGAGCGGCCATTCAGGTCGCATGGTGGTGGACGGCATGACGCCGCTTTCGGATCAAGGCGGCGGCGCCCCCGAGGCCGTGGCAAGCGTCTTCGCCGCGCGCTTCCCGCCGCACTCAGAAGGTCAGGGCGAGACGTGGCAGACGCGCTACGAGGCGGCGTGGCAGCACGAACCGGAGCGCATGGTCGAGCTGTTCGACGCGATGCAGCAGGCCGGCGGCTGGCTTGGGACACCCGCCCTCGTGAGCTGGACCGGGCGAGTGAAGGATGGCCACCACCGCGTCATCTGCGCCGTGATGCTCAGGATTCGGATCCCGTACTTGACTCTCCCTGCCCAGCTC
>CALMNS010000443.1 GCA_937871635.1 uncultured Solirubrobacter sp. | reverse complement strand
AGCTCCGCCTCCGGGTGGGCGTCGCGCAGCGCCCGCAGCGCGGGCACGCCCGTGAGCAGGTCCCCGAGGCCGAGCGCCCGGTACGCGACGACGAGCCCTACGGCCAGCTCGACTCCGTCGAGTGCGCCACCACGAGCTCGCGCACCTCGCAGCCCGGCGGCTGGGAGAGCGCGAAGACGACGCTGGCGGCGACGTCCTCCGGGCGGTTGAGCCGGGCGTCGGCGGGCGGCTTGAACTGCTCGGGGCGCCCGTCGAAGAAGTGCGTCTGCATGCCGCCGGGGATGAGCAGCGTCACCCCGACCCGGTCGGCGGTCTCCGCGGCCAGCGCCCGGGTGAACCCGACCACGCCGAACTTCGACGCGCAGTAGGCCGTGGCCGCGGGCAGCGCCTTGATGCCGAGCGTCGAGGCGACGGTGACCACCCGCCCGCGGGCGGCCTCGAGGTACGGGAGCGCGGCGCGGACGACGGCGGCGGTCCCGATCAGGTTGACGGCGATGACGCGCTCCCAGGCCTCCGCCCCGACGTCGCCCAGATCGCCGCACGCGTCCGTGCCGGCGCAGGTCACGATCCCCTGGAGCCCGCCGTTCGCCTCGGCCACCCGGCGGACGGCGGCTTCAGCGGCCCGCGGGTCGGCGAGGTCGACCTGCTCGAAGGCGAAGCCGGAGCCGACCGGCTCCTGCAGGTCGAAGACCACCGGGGTGCCGCCCCCATCGGCGACCGCGCGGGCGACGGCGGCGCCGAGCCCGGAGGCCCCGCCCGTGACGATGACGGTGCCGAGCGCGGACGGCCCGGCGGATTCACCCGGCACGGGCGACCACCTCCTCGATGAGCCGCGTGGTCGAGCGACCGGCGACGTAGGGGACCACGACGGCCCGTCCGCCCCAGGCGGCGAGCGTCTCGGCTTCGGGCAGGTCGGCGATGGCGTAGTCGCCGCCCTTGGCCCACAGGTCGGGCCGGATCGTCTCGAGCGCGGCGCGCGGGTCGTCCTCGTCGAAGACGAGGACGGCGTCCACGCAGCCCAGCGCCGCGATGACGGCGGCGCGGTCGTCCTCGCCGACCAGCGGCCGCTCCGGGCCCTTCAGGCGGGCGACCGACGCGTCGGAGTTCAGGAGCACGATCAGGCAGTCGCCGAGCGCGCGGGCCGCCTCGAGGGTGCGGACGTGCCCGGCGTGCAGCAGGTCGAAGCAACCGCCCGTGGCCACCACCGTGCCGCCACGCGCCCGCAC
>CALMNS010000442.1 GCA_937871635.1 uncultured Solirubrobacter sp. | reverse complement strand
GCGGCGACGCCGTGGTGGTGGTCGACGGCCTCGAGGCCCTGTCGCCCGCCGCGGCCCGGCGGCTGCTCTCCGCCGCGCGCAACCTCGTCGACGGCGGGTCGCTGACGATCGTGGCCAGCGCCCCGGCGCCGGTGGGCGGCGAGACGACGATCATCGCCCTCGATCCCCTGCTCACCGCGCTCCGCCGCTTCCCGGCGGTCGACCTCGCCGCGAGCGGCACCCTGCGCCCCGAACTGCTGGTCGGCGACGCGGGGGCCGAGGCGATCGCCAAGGCACGGGCCGAGACCCTGGTGTAAGCACCCCGCGTCCGGCGCGGGTCGTCAGGCCGGCCGCGCGCTCTCGCCCCGCGACGAGCAGCACCGCCCAGAATGGAGGGCCTCAATCCGCTCCGTGGTGCGCGAGACGACGCGAGGAGCGGATCGTGGCCCCGTTGGGGGCTTCGATCCGCTTCGTGGCGGGCGCGACGACTCACGGAGCGGATCGTGGCCCCTTCCGGAGGAACGCCCCGTCAACCGCGGGCGGGCGAGGGTCCGAGGGCGCATAACGGTCTCCCACGCCGCGCGCGAGCCGGCTCGGTGGACGTTCGGTGCGCTGGGCGCCCGCACAAGCTCCCCCAAGTCGCACGGGAAGCCGCCTGGGGACCTTGAGCGGGCTGAGCGAGGAGGGTGCCGGTCAGGCCGGTCAGCTCGTTCACGGGCGGAGGTGGTTCGTCTAGCGGACGGCACGAACGCCTGTCCGCGCCGGGCTTCGTGCCTCCTTACCCAGCGACGTTGACCTTCGCCGGCCTCGCGCCCTCGTTCGGGCGCCCCCCGCCCAGGCCCTTCCCACGCCGATGAGCAGGCACCGCCCGGGATAAGACAGCAGCTCCGGTTGCGGCAGCCGCCCTCGTGTCCGCCCCACGACGCCCCGGCGCCGTGGAATCAATACCTAGTGTCGCGACACTAGTAGTGCGGCGAGTAGGCGACGCGGCCCCAGTTGGGCTCGGGGGACAGCTCGATCGGCTCGTGGTCGCGCTCGGGCTGGACGTAGCCGAAGGTCGAGGTGCGCTCGTCGAACGCGACGTCGAGCTCGCCCTCCTTGACCCGCTGGTCGAGCCACGCCGATCGGAAGACGAGCCGCCGCAGCCAGTGCACCAGCGAGCGGTCGGCGGGGCCGACGAGCTCAGGCCAGCAGTCGTTGACGTGCTCGCCCAGCCGGGACGCGGGATCCTGCACCTCGCCGTTGACGGCCAGGTTGACCAGGTCCTCGAGCTCTGACCGCTCGAGCCGCCCGCCGACGAAGCTGACCTTCAGCGCCGCCTGCTCGACCCGCTCGGAGAAGTCCTGTTCGTTGAAGGTGAACCGCAGCTCGCCGTATTCGAGGACGTAGTCTGAGCCGGAGGAGTAGTTGCCGCGTCGCGTGGAGTCCATGGGGGAGGGTGCCTCGGTCCGAGGCGTCGGCATCTTAGGCGCAAATCCTTCGCCGGAGCAGCCCCTGAAACGAAAGTCCCAGCCCTCCGGGGGGCGAGGTTCCGCCCGCCGGGGCTACCGGGGGCATGCACGACGAACCGGCAACCCTCCTGGTCGTCGAGGATGACGCTGCAGTCCGCACCTTTCTCGCCGACAACCTGACCGCCGACGGCTACGAGGTCCTCGTCGCCGAGACGGCGCGGGACGCGGTCCGGCAGCTCGAGTACGCCCACCCGGATCTAGCGCTGCTGGACATCGGACTGCCCGACCAGACCGGCTTCGAGGTCCTGCGCCGCATCCGCGAGGCGGACGCCTCGGCCTCGCGGATCGACCCCGGCCTGCCCGTCATCCTGCTCACCGGCCGGGCGGGCGAGCTCGACCGGATCCGCGGCTTCGACCGCGGCGCCGACGACTTCCTGCCCAAGCCGTTCTCCTACGGGGAGCTGCACGGCCGCATCCGGGCCCTCCTGCGCCGCTGCCGCACCCGGCGCGGCGGTGGGAGGCTCCGCGTCGGGGACCTCGAGGTCGACTCGCTCTCGCGGCAGGTCCGGCTGCGCGGGCGGCCGCTCAGTCTGTCGGGGAAGGAGTTCGCCCTCCTGCGGGCGCTCGCGGTGGAGCCCACGCGCGTGTGGACGAAGGAGGAGCTCCTGCGCGACGTCTGGGGCTACCGGTCGCGGGGCGCCACGCGGACCTTGGACTCGCACGCCTGCCGGCTGCGGGCGAAGCTGGCGGTGGACGGCGACGTCTACGTCGTCAACGTGTGGGGCGTCGGCTACCGGCTGATCGACGGCCCCCTGGCGGTGGCGGCATGACCTGGGCGGTCTGCGGCTGGGCGTGCGCCGCCGTGGCCCTCGCGACGCTGGCCGTCTGGCG
>CALMNS010000441.1 GCA_937871635.1 uncultured Solirubrobacter sp. | reverse complement strand
GGCGCGCGGCGGCCTCCTCCGCGCCGAGGGCCTCGAGGGCGGCGCGGACCCGGAGCGCCTCGACCAGCTCGTCTGCGTGCACCGCCACCACGCGCATGCCGCCGTCCTCGTTGGCCACCAGCAGCCCGCGCCCCTCGAGCACCCGCAACGCCTCGCGCACGCTCGACCGGCTGGTGCGGAACGAGTCGGCGAGCTTCGCCCCGAGCAGGAGCTCGCCCGGAGCGATCTCGCCCCGGAGGATCCTGATGCGGACGAGCTCGACGAGCCCGGACACCCGGCTCACGTCCGGGCCGGGTCGTCGGCGTCGGCCGTCCCCGGGGGAAGACGCACCGGCGCTCCGCGGGAGGTGTCGCGTCCCGGGACGACGCCGGTCAGCCCGCGCGCGACGAGGAGCGCGAGGCCGCCGATGGCGAGGCCGGCGACGTCGTCGGAGACGTAGTGCCAGCCGAAGTAGATCGTCGCCACGATGGTCAGCCCGAGCCAGACCCAGAGGGCGATCTGCAGGCGGCGTCCCAGCCCGAGGAGGCGGGCGGCGAGCGCCGCGGTGAAGCTCATCGCCACGTGCAGCGAGGCGAACGCGGCGACGGCCTGCGGAGCGGCCGTCGCCGGATCGGCGAGGAAGGCGATCCGCTGGTCCAGGAGCAGCTCCTGCAGCCGGGTCACCTCCGAGCGCGGCAGGTCGGCGAACAGGCCCGGCTCCGCGTAGATCGGGCCCAGCGACGGCAGCAGGAAGTAGCTCGCCGCCCCCAGCACCCAGTTCGCCGACAGCGCGGTCGCCCACAGCAGCCCGGCCCGCAGCTCTCCGAGGAAGACGAGGGCGAGCGCCAGCGACAGCGGGAGGAAGACGATGAACGCCGCGTAGAGCGCCGAGAGGGGGTGGGTCACGATCCCGGTGCCGAGCAGCGCGTGCAGGAGGCTGGCCGGGTCCTGGCCGGCGAACACCGCGCGGTCGAGCGCGGCGAGCTCCGCGTCGACGAGCTCGGGGCGCAGGAGCGGGATGGTCCCCTTGAGGTTGCGGTAGGCGAAGTAGGAGACGTAGAAGGACACGAGCGCGATGGCGACCGCCACCGTCCGGCGGGCGGTCCACCGCTCGCGCCGGACCCGACCCATCGCCGCGAGCGACGGGCGGCGGCGCCCGGGTGGGCGCTCGGCGCGCAGGAAGACGTCCAGGCCGACGAGCAGGACCATCGCGGCCGCGACGAGGAGCAGGTAGAGGGCGGCGACGTGATCGGGATCGCGCAGCGCGATCCCGGCCGACCGCGTCGCAGCCAGGGCGGCGACCAGCGTGACGACGGCGACGATCGGGCCGGCGCCGAGG
>CALMNS010000440.1 GCA_937871635.1 uncultured Solirubrobacter sp. | reverse complement strand
GCTCTACGGCGAGCGGGCCCGGCGCGAGATGCCCGCCCGGCTCGAGGAGGACCTCGAGACGCGCGAGGCGGAGGCCACCCCGGCGGCGACCGCCTGGGCGCAGATGGCCGGGATCGCCCGGTGGGACGTCCGCGCCCGGCTCGAGGAGCTGGGCGGGATCCCGACCCTCGTCGTCCACGGCGAGGCCGACGCGCTGGTGGGCTTCGACCGCGGGCTCGAGCTCGCGGCGCGCATCCCGGGCGCGCGCCTGCTCGCCCTCCCGGAGGTGGGCCACCTGATCACCACCGAGGCCGAGGCCGCGGTCGCCGCGGCGCTGCTCGAGCACCTCGGCGGGGCGGCCGGGAGGCCCTTGCGCCGCGCCTCCGCCGCTGTGTAGGTTCCGCACATGGCATCGGGCACGGTCAAGTGGTTCTCAGACGACAAGGGCTTCGGCTTCATCACCCCGGACGACGGCGGCCGGGACCTCTTCGTCCACTTCTCGGGCATCGTCGGCGAGGGGTACAAGTCGCTCGCCGAGGGCACCCGGGTCACCTACGAGGAGGAGCAGGGCGACAAGGGGCCCAAGGCCGTCAACGTCACGAAGGCCTAGGTCCCGCATCGCCGCCGTCCGGGCGGTGTTCCACACTGCGATGATGCGCCTCCTGCTCCTCTTCGCCCTGGCGACGGCCGGCTCGCTGGCCGGTGCGCTCCCCGCGGCGGCCAAGGTCGTCGAGCTCGGGGCGTCGGCCACCCCGCCCGTCCCCAGCTGCCCCGCCAAGCCGTGCTTCGCGGCCTCGCGCACCACGGGCTACCAGGCGAAGGCCGGCGACCAGCGCGGGATCTACGCGGTTCCCGAGGACGGGCGGATCGTCGCGTGGTCGATCAGCCTGGCCGATCCGGGCGAGCGGCAGACGAGCTTCTTCGAGCGGCAGTTCGGCGGAGCGGCGAGCGCGCAGATCACCATCCTGCGCCCGGGAAGGAAGCTCTACGCCCGGACGCTGGCCTCGAGCCCGCGCCAGCGCCTGGAGCCCTACTTCGGCCAGACCGTCCAGTTCCCGCTCGCCCGCTCGATCGCCGTCCGCAAGGGGTGGGTCGTGGCGCTCACCGTCCCGACCTGGGCGCCCGCCCTCGCCGTCGGGCTCGGCAACGACCACTCGTGGCGGGCGGCCAGCCGGCGCGGGGGCGCCTGCGCGGAGCTCGAGACCCAGTCGCCGCAGACGACAGACGGCACCATCGCGCGCTACCGCTGTCTCTTCCGCACCGCGCGGCTGACCTACACGGCCACGCTGGTCACCGACCCCGTGAGCGGGGCGGCCGGCCCGGACTGAGGGTCGGGCAGGGGCGCCGGCGCCGGGGGCTGCTCGCTAGCAGGCTCCGGGGTTCTGCTGGCAGAAGTCCTCGAAGCGCTCGGCGCCGGAGTCGGCGGGGGGCGCCGAGTCGTTCTGCGCGTCGTCCTGCGGGGCGGCGGGGGCCTGGGTGGGCGCCGGTGTGGCGGTGGCCTGCGGAGCCGGCGTGGCG
>CALMNS010000439.1 GCA_937871635.1 uncultured Solirubrobacter sp. | reverse complement strand
CCGCCTCGACAAGGTCCTCGCCCTGCTCGGCCCCAGCGCGCAGGCCCGCTCGACCGGGTTCGACGCCGATGTCGACCCCGACCTCAAGACTCCTCCCATGTTCCCGTCTGAGGTGACGATTCTGCTTACCAACCTGCTCACCAATGCCGTCAAGAACGCCCGCACCCCCGAGCAGGCAGCAGCCGGAGAGCTAGGGCGCGTCCGCGTCCGCACTGGCCACCAGGACGACGCATTTTGGCTCCGCATCGACAACACCGGCGCCGCCGTCGACCTCGCCGACGCCGACCGGTGGTGGCGGCCGTTCGAGACGACCAGTGTCGAGATCGACGAAGCCCTCGGGCAGGGACTGGGGCTCGGGCTGCCGATCGTCCGGCGGCTGGTCGGCGAGTACGGCGGGACCGCCAGGTTCACCGACCCCGACCCCGGCTTCGCGACCGCCGTGCTCGTCGAGATGCCGCTGCGCCGGAGACGACGTGGCTGAGCGGCCCGTCGTCGTCATCATCGACGATGACCTCGGAGACCGTGAGCTGCTCACCGTCGAGCTCGAGGCCAGCGACGCCGAGGCGGTGCCCCTGCACCCCCGCGAGGTCCTCGACCTCGACCTGCTCAGGCGCGCGAGCCTCGTCGTGGTCGACGAGTACCTAAACGACTGGCCGGAGCGGGATGCGCTTTATCGCACCGCCGTCAACGCCGTCCCGCACACCCTGCCGTTGACGATGCGCCCGAAGATGGGCGTTAGCGTCGCCGCGATCGTCCGGGAGACCACCGCCGCGACGGGTCGCGCCACCCCGATAGTCCTGCGGACCGCCGAGATCGACAAGCTCGCCGGAGGCCTGCCCATAGGACAGCGCCAGCACCTTTTCGCACGGCAGCACGACATCGAGTGGCTCTTCGATAAGAAGGAGCCCGAGCCGACGATGGACCACCCGTCCGCGGTCAACCGGATGCTTGCACTTGCCGCCGCCGCCGACAGCGTCCCCCATCGCCGGACCGACACCCATAGCATCGCCGGGTGGATGGGGCTCGCCGACGCGACCTGGGCCGACCTGGCACGGCTCCACCTCGCTCAGTCCCGACCGCCCCGCAACGCGATGACCGACGCCTCCAACGGCCGGGACC
>CALMNS010000438.1 GCA_937871635.1 uncultured Solirubrobacter sp. | reverse complement strand
CCGCCTGCCGGCGGGCCTCGAGCTCCGCGTCGAGCTCCGCCGCGGTCGCGGGCCGACTCAGCCGGGGTCGCTCCAGCGCGTGCTGCTGGTCGTCGAGCACCGTCTGGCGGTCGTCCCCGCCCGTCTGCGACTGGTCGACCTGATCCTGCCGGGCGTCGCTGCGCTCTTGGCGGGAGGCGAGCTCGACCTGGCGCCGAGCGAGCGCCACCAAGGCGGCCAGGTCGGCCGGATCGGCCGTGCGGCGCTCGGCGTCCAGATCGGCCTGGTGGCGCTCGATGGCGGCCTGGCTGACGTCGGCGAGCGCCTGCTCGCGGTCGGCGATGCTCTGGTCGAGGTCGCTCAGCGCCTGGTCCTGCAGGAGGCGTCGCTGCTCGTCGGCCCCTTCGCCGGTGGGTGGTCGATCGGTCATGCGCTCCCCGCGCCTCCCTCGAGTGGTTCCGGCCTGGCGATGTGGTAGCCCTGCGCGAAGTCGACGCCGAGCTCACGCAGGAGGTCCAGGGTCCCCGCGTCCTCGACCCCCTCGGCGACCGTCTGCACCCCGAACCCGCGCGCGAGGGCGACCACGGCCTGCACGACGTGGCGGCTGGCGGGGTTGACCCCCAGGTCGCGCACGAACTCGATGTCGATCTTGAGGTAGTCCACCGGAAGCTGCTTGAGGTAGGTGAAGCCCCCGTAGCCCGTGCCGAAGTCGTCGAGGGCGAGCCGGCACCCGAGCGCGTGCAGCCGCTCGGCGAACCGGCGCGCCGCCTCGAGGTCCTCGACGATCGCCGTCTCGGTGATCTCGAAGACGAGCAGGCTCGGGTCCACGCCGCTCGTCCGCAGGCAGCGCTCGATGTGCTCGAGGACGCCCTGGTCGCCCATGGAGCGCCCCGAGAGGTTGATCTCGACCGCCTGTCCGGAGCGAGCGAGCCGGGTGCCGCGCTCGATGACCCACCGGTCGATCTCCCCGATCAGGCCGGACTGCTCGGCGACCGGGAGGAACGCGCCCGGCCCGACGAGCGTCCCGTCCGGCTCGCGGAGGCGCAGGAGCAGCTCGTTCTGGACGGTCTGCCTCGTCGTCACGTCGACGATGGGCTGGAAGTAGAGGACGAAGCGGTCCTCGTCGAGTGCCTCCTGGATCCTCCCGAACCAGCTGAACTTCTCCGCCTCCCGGCGGAGCCCCTCCTCGCGGTCCTTGCGCTCGGAGATGTCCTCGAAGACCACCACGCAGCCCTGGACGCCGTCATCGGTCTCGAACGGCGCGGCGGTGTAGGCGACGGGGAGGTCGTGGCCGTCGCGGTGGACGAAGGTGTCCGTCTCGACGTGCACGGTCTCCGCGTTCTGGCGGGCGCCCCAGATCGGGCACTCCTCGAGCGGCATCGCCCGGCCGTCGGGGTGGCGGAAGTGGACCAGCTCGTGGTAGACCTCCCCCTCCAGCTCGTCGAGCGACCAGCCCAGCAGCCGCTCGGCGGCGCTGTTGACGTACGTGAGGCGGCCGGCGCTGTCGACCGTGAACAGCCCTTCTCCGATGTTGTCGGCCACGGCGCGCATGTAGTTGCGGCCCGCGAGGAGCGACCGCTCGGCGGCGACCCGCTCGGACATGTCGACCGCCACGCCGGTCCGGCCGGTCGCCCGCCCGGCGCCGTCGAGCATGGTGCGCAGGCGCAGCGCCGCGGGGAAGGTCGACCCGTCCTTGCGCCGGAGCGTGGACTGTCCGTTCCAGCTCTCGGTGCCGCCCAGCGCCTCGGGCGGCGCGTCGGGATCGCCTTGGCCGGTCGAGAGGATCAGCGCCGCCATGTCGCGGCCCATGGCCTCGGCCCGCGACCAGCCGTAGAGCTGCTCGGCGCTGCGGTTCCAGTGGGTGACACGGCCGTCGACGGCGGTCGCCATCACCGCGACGTCGACCTCGTCGAGCAGGCTGGCCTGCGTGGCCGCCGCTCCCTGCCGGGCCTGCTCCCGCTCGGTGACGTCACGGAAGGAGAGGACGAGGCCGGTGACCGCGTCCACGTCGTCGCGCAGCGGCTGGTAGTTGACCGACAGCAGGCGGGCCGTCCCGTCCCGCCGCTCGATCTCGACGGCGACGTCGCGGACCCCCCGGCCCGTGGCCAGGACCACCGCGCCGACCTCCAGGTCCGATCCGTCGCCCGCGTTGCGCGCCGACAGGGCCTGCCACCAGCCCGGATCCGCACGCGCCGACTCGAGGTCGAGGCCGAGGATCGCGCAGCCCGCGCGGTTGGCCTGGACCAGGCGGCCGTAGGTGTCGACCACCAGGATCCCCTCGTCGAGCACCTCGAGCACCGAACGCTGGAAGCGCTCGCTGTCGGCGAGCCGCCGGCTCGCCGTGGCGCGCTCGGTGATGTCCTGGGTGAGGACCATGACGCCGATCGCCACGTCGTCCCGCAGCACGGGCGCCAGGCGGACGGCGTGCACGGAACCGTCGAGCTCGGACGTGTGCTCGAAGCTCTGCACGTCGCCCCGGAGGGCCTGGCGGTAGCGCGGCGCGAGGGGCGCCCACGCCGCGGCGGCCACCACGTCGGGCACCCGGCGCCCGACGACCCGGTCGTTTTCGCGCCGGCGGTGCGCGTCGCCCTCGGCAAGCAGGATGCGCAACTGCGCGTCGACGATCAGCAGCCCCGCGC
>CALMNS010000437.1 GCA_937871635.1 uncultured Solirubrobacter sp. | reverse complement strand
GGCCATCCTCACCGGCGGCCCCGGCGAGCCCGCGGTCCCCGCCGCCGCCTCGATCTCCGGGCTGCTGCGCGGCGTCCGCTCCTCCTATGACCTCCTCTTCGTCGACCAGCGCGGCTCGGGCGGCTCGGACGCCGTCGAGTGCCGCGCGACCGACACGGTGGCCCGCTGCGCCGACGCGCTCGGCCCGCGCCGCCCGTTCTGGAGCACGAAGGAGACGGCGCTCGACCTCGAGGACGTCCGGGCGGCGGTCGGGGTCGAGAAGCTCTCGCTGCTGGGCATCTCCTACGGCGCCAAGGTCGCCGGGGAGTACGCCCGGCGCTTTCCCGCGCGCACCGAGCGGATCGTGCTGGACTCGCCGGCGCCGGTTGACGGGATCGACACCTCGCTCGTCCTGCGCCAGCTCGGGCTCCCCCGCATCCTCAGCGAGGTCTGCTTCCCCGGGTGCCGAACCTTCCTGAGCGAGCCGAGCACCGCCCTGCGCACGCTCGTGAGGCGCCTCGAGCGCCGTCCGCTGCGCGGGCGCGCCGTGCTCGAGTCGGGCCGCACCCGCGCCGCCCGGGTGACGGCGGGCGACCTCTACGGGCTCGTGATCCGCTCCGACGTCGACCCGCAGCTGCGGACCGCGCTGCCGGCGGCGATCGCGTCGGGCGTGCTGGGTGACGCCCAGCCGCTGCTGCGCCTGACCGGGACCGCCACCCGGCCGTCCGACGAGGTCGAGGACCAGGTCAACCCCGGCAGGTTCCTGGCGACGGCCTGCCTCGAGGGCCGGCTGCCCTGGGCGCCGGACGCACCCCTCGCGGGCCGCGAGGAGGCGCTGGTCGCCGCGTTCAACGCGGCTCCTGCGGCCACCTTCGCTCCGTTCGGGCGCGCGCGGGTGGCCAGGGCGTCCATCGCGGCGCGATGCGCCGCCTGGCCCTCGACCCGCCAGCCTGAGACCGTCCCGCTCCTCGGACCGGACGTGCCCGTGCTCGTGCTGGGCGGGCGCGAGGACCTGCGCACGCCGCTCGAGGACGCCCGCCGCACCGCGTCGCAGTACCCGAACGCCACCGTCCTGGGGATCCCCGGGGTCGGACACTCCGTCCTCGCCTCGGACGCGTCGCGCTGCGCGACGACGGGCGTCACCGCCTTCCTCCGCGGGGCGACGGTGGCGAAGTGCACGAAGCGCGTCGAGCTCCCCGTCGCGCCGTTCGTGCCGGCCTCGCTCGACGACCTGCGCGGCGCGCGGGGCGTGCCGGGTGCCGCCGGACGCGTGACGACGGCGACGGAGCTGACCCTGCTCGACGGCGGCCGGACGCCCGTCCCCGGCACGTCTGGACGGGGTGTGCTGCGGGCGCCCGGGT
>CALMNS010000436.1 GCA_937871635.1 uncultured Solirubrobacter sp. | reverse complement strand
CCCCCGGCCCGGGTGGCGACGGCCTCGGGCGGGGCCACGCCGGGCATGGTCAGGTCCTCGACGACGTCCATCCCCCCGCGCCGCCAGACGGCGAGGGCCCCCAGGGCGAGGGCGACCGGCCGCCCCGCCTGCTCGAAGCGCAGGGAGACCGCCGTGGTGGAGCCGCCGGCGCGCTCGACGGTGCCGCTGACCTCCACGGGCCCGGCGCCCGCCGCCTCGAGGTAGTGCACGGTGAGCGACCGCGGCTCGCGGGCGGGGTCGGCGGCCAGCAGGATCATCGCCCGGGTGGCCACGGCGGCCAACAGCCCGCCGTTCGGGCCGTTCTCGACGAACCAGCGCTCGGAGACCTCCGCCCGCCACCGGTCCTCGCCGGCCGGCACGAGCGCGGTGTCCGCGTCGAACGGATTGATCATCAGGAAGAGGATGACGAGCGTCGCCCCCGCGAGGGATGACCAGCGTCGCCCCCGCGAGGATCGCGGGCGAGAAGCGAGCGGCGGCGTGCCCTAGCGCTCCTCGCGCCAGACCTCCACGGAGACCTCCTCGACGGGCAGCGGGATCGGCGGCTCAGGCTTGGCGGCCTTGACGTTGACCGACTCGGCCCCGAACTGCGACGCGAGCCGGTCGGCGATCACCGCGCAGAGGCGCTCGAGCGTCTTGTAGGAGCGCTGCTGGGCGAGCAGGGCGATCACCTGGCAGACCTCGGCGTAGTCGACCGTGTCCTCCACCCGGTCGGTGATCAGCGCGTCGGGCTCGCCGACCTCGAAGCGGACGTCGAGGATCAGCCGCTGGCCGACCTCGCGCTCGGCGGCGGTGACGCCGTGGTGGGTGAACAGCGACAGCCCGACGATCTCGACGGTGACCCCGACCTCCGGGCCTTCGCGCTCGTCGTCGAGCTCCTCGTCGTACGCGTCGTCGTCGTCGTCGGCGCTCATCGCGCGAACGTAGCAGCGACCACCGCGAGCGCATCGCGGGTCGGGGCGACGTCGTGGACCCGGAAGATCCGCGCCCCGCGCTCGTAGGCGAGGACGTTCGCGGCGGCCGTGGCGACCGCCCGCTCGGCCGGCGCGGAGCGGCCCGTGACCGTCCCCAGGAACGCCTTGCGCGAGGCGCCGAACAGCACGGGCCGGCCGAGCGCCACGAGCTCGTCGAGCCGGCGCAGGAGCTCGAGGTTATGGGCCAGCGTCTTGCCGAACCCGATGCCGGGGTCGAGCCAGATGCGCGCCTCGGGGATCCCGGCGGCGACGGCGAAGGCCAGGCGGGCCTCGAGGAAGGCCTTGACCTCGGAGACCACGTCGTCGTAGCGGGGGTCGGCCTGCATCGTGCGCGGCTCGCCGGCCATGTGCATCAGGCAGCAGTCGAGGCCGCGCTCGGCGACGAAGCCGGCCAGGGCCGGCTCCGCGCGGAAGGCGGTCACGTCGTTGACCAGCGAGGCCCCCGCCGCGACGGCGGCGCCGGCGACCCGGAGCTTCACGGTGTCGATCGAGACCCGCGCGCCGCCGCCGGCGAGCCCCTCGACGACGGGCACGACGCGACGGAGCTCCTCCTGCTCGCCTACCGGCTCGGCGCCCGGCCGGGTGGACTCGCCGCCGACGTCGAGGAGATCGGCCCCCTCGGCGAGGAGCGCGCGCCCGTGGGCGATCGCGGCCGCCGGGTCGGCGTGCTCTCCGCCGTCGGAGAACGAGTCCGGCGTCACGTTGACGATGCCCATGATCGTGGGCGGCACGAGGTCACTATGGCGGCCACCCCCAACGGCGCCGGTCCCCGACCGAAGTTCGACGTGCTCAGGGATCGAGCGCCCGCAGGAACCGCGCCACGATCGGCGCGGCCACCTTGCCGCCCGCCGAGCCGCGCTCGACCAGCACGGCGACGGCGAGGTCGCCGCGGTAGGCGATGAACCAGGCGTGGGTCCGCAGGGGCTCGCCGTCGCCGAACTCGGCGGTGCCGCTCTTGCCGCGCACGGCGCCCGGGACGC
>CALMNS010000435.1 GCA_937871635.1 uncultured Solirubrobacter sp. | reverse complement strand
GTCCGGTGGTGCAGTGCGTCCGCGTGCGCCGCGAGGGCCCGCTGACCGGCGGCGGCGTCGCGCTGCTGTCGCTGTCGGCCCCGATCGGCGGCGAGGCGTCCTGCGGCCGCTCGGCCTGACCGCTCCCTTCCGCCCGGTTCTGTGTTGTCATGCCGCGTGATGCTCCGTCTCGCTCCCGCGTTCGCTTTCCTCGCGCTCGTCCTGCTCCTGCCGGCCGGCGCGGCCGCCGACACGCCCACCAAGCGGACCCTCTACGCCGACGGGCCCGAGAACCGCCTGCTGCTCGGGGGGAACTGGCTCTTCCGGCTCGACAAGGAGGACGTCGGCCTCAAGCAGCGCTTCCAGCGCCAGACGAGCCGTGCGGGCTGGACGCCGGTCCAGGTGCCCCACGCCTGGAACGTCGGCGACGACTCGGTCGAGTCCATGCAGGGCTCCCAGGGCTGGTATCGCAAGGACTTCGAGCTGCCGAGCGCCGCGCGCTCCTTGAGCTGGGCGGTGCGCTTCGAGTCGGTCAACTACCGCTCGCAGATCTGGCTCAACGGCAAGCCGGTCGGCAAGAACAAGGGCGCCTACATCCCGTTCGAGTTCTTCCTGCGCAACCTCAAGCGCCGCGGGACCAACCGCCTGGTCGTGCGGGTGGACTCCAAGCGCCGCGTCTCGGACTTCCCGCCCTCCGGGCTGACCAACGTCGGGGCGCCGACGGGCGGCTGGTGGAACTACGGCGGGCTGCTGCGGGAGGTCTACCTGCGCAAGGTCGACCGCCTCGACTGGAAGCGGGTGCGGGTCACCCCCGACCTGCCGTGCGCCACCTGCCCCGCCTCGGTGAAGGTGGAGGCGACGCTGCGCAACGCCGGGGGCGCGTCGGTGCGCGCGCGGGTGACGGGGCGCTTCGGCGACCGCTCCTTCTCGCTCGGGACGGTCTCGCTCGGGCCGGGCGCCATCACCCGGCGGACGGCGACCGTCCGCGTCGCGCGGCCGCGCGTGTGGTCGCCCGCCACGCCGAACCTCTACTCCGTCTCCCTCCGGGCCGAGGGCGGCGGGCGCAAGCTGGCCGGCTACCGCCTCAAGACGGGGATCCGGTCGGTGAAGGTGGTCAACGGTCGCCTCATGCTCAACGGCAAGCCGGTCAACCTCCGCGGGGTCGGCCTGCACGAGGACTCGCGCGAGAAGGGCTTCGCGATCGGCAACGACGTCCGCGAGAAGCTCATGGCCGACGCCAAGGACCTGGGCGCCACCATGATCCGCACGCACTACCCGATGCACCCCTACATGCACGAGCTCGCCGATCGCCAGGGGATGCTCATCTGGTCGGAGATCCCGGTCTACGCGATCAAGACGCCCAACCTCAAGCAGCGCACCGTCCGCGTTCTCGCCGCCCGCGAGCTCGAGCGCAACATCGAGACCTTCGGCAACCACTCGTCGGTGGCGCTGTGGTCGGTGGCCAACGAGCTCTCGGCCCGGCCGGGCCCCGTGCAGGGCCAGTACATCGCCCGGGCGGCCAGCCAGGCCAAGCGCCTGGACCCGTCGCGGCCGGTGGGCATCGCCGTCGCGGGCTACCCCGGCGTCGGCTGCCAGCCCGAGTACGGGCCGCTCGACGTGATCGGCGTCAACACGTACTTCGGCTGGTACCCCGGCCCGGGCGGCGTGCTCTTCGACCGCCGGAACCTCTCCCCGTACCTCGACGAGGTCCGCGCGTGCTACCCGAAGAAGGCGCTGATGATCACCGAGTTCGGGGCGGAGGCGAACCGCGAGGGGCCGGTCGAGGAGAAGGGCACGTTCGCCTTCCAGCGCGACTACGTCGACTTCAACCTCGCCGTCGCGGGCAGCAAGCCCTACCTGAGCGGCTCCCTCTACTGGGCCCTCAACGAGTTCCGGGTCCGGCCCGGGTGGGACGGCGGCAACCCGCGGCCGACGCCCCCGATCCACCAGAAGGGGCTCACCGTCTACGGGGACTACGCGCGCAAGCCGGCCTTCGAGAACGTCCAGCGCGCGTTCCGGGCGACGGACCAGCTCGGGCTCGGCGCGGCCGGGCCGGCTCCGGCGCGCTGAGGCGCCGGAGCGGCCCGCGCGACCTCGCGGCCTGCGCGGCTACGTGTTCTGCTGGTAGGTGAAGACGACCTTCGCGGAGCTCCGGCGGCAGGTGACGCGGGCGTTGATCTCCGTGGGGATCGAGTTGCGGCGCTCCGAGCAGCGGTAGCCCAGGACCCGGCTCGTGCAGCGGCCGGCGCGACCCCGCTTGACGCGGCAGCGGTAGTGGGCGAGGGCGACCGACTTGCCGCGCGAGCAGCCGGTGCGCGTGACGCTCAGCGAGGTGAAGTAGCCCGAGCCGGGGTAGTTCGGGGCCTTGCACGACCGTGAGGTCTGTGCGGTCGGCTCAGCGGCGGTGGCGCTGGGCGCGCCGACGGCCAGGAGGGCCGGGAACGCGAGCGCCGCTCCGACCGCGCGCGCCGTCAGGACTCGACGGGACCTCATGCTCATGTGAACCTCCGCTTCGACTGTGAACGGGGCAGTTAACCCCCCGCACCGGCCGAAGTATCGGATCCGGTGCCCACGGCCCGCAACCCGGGCGGCGCCTCCGGGTTGCGGGCGGGTGATGCGTCTCCCCCTCCTCGCCCTCACCCTGACCCTCGTGCTCTGCGGCGCGGGTACCGCCCACGCCGCCCGCGTCGTCGTCGTGGGCGCCGGCACGCGGCAGGCGAGCCTGCTCGACACTCGCTCCAACCAGGTCGTCGCCCGCGTCGGCGTGCCGGGCCGGGTGGGCGCCGTCGCCACCGCCCCGGACGGCGGCCAGGCCTTCGTGGCCGCGGGCCGCTTCGTCTTCACCCTCGATCTCGCCGCGCGCCGCGTGACCCGGTCGGTTC
>CALMNS010000434.1 GCA_937871635.1 uncultured Solirubrobacter sp. | reverse complement strand
ACTTGTACTCGCGGCTGGCGCTCACCGAGGCCGCTGCCCCGGCCGGGACGACGTTCGCCTGGATCCGCGCCCTCGTCCGCCTCCCGGACGGCGCCCGGGTCGACGTCCACTCCGTCCATCCCGTCGCCCCGCTGCGCAGGGAGCTGATGGGACGCTGGCGCCGTGACCTGCGGCGCCTGCCCGCGGCGCCGCGGCGGGGCCCGCCGCGCGTGCTGGCCGGGGACTTCAACGCCACCCTGGACCACGCCGAGCTGCGGCGGGTGCTCGGGCAGGGATACCGGGACGCCGCCGAGGTGGTGGGTGCGGGCCTGCGGCCGACCTGGCCGGTCCGGGGCCGCCGGCTCCCGCCCGTGACGATCGACCACGTGCTCGCCGACGCGCGCTGCACCGTCGGCGCGGTTCGTGTCCTGCGGCTGACCGGCTCCGACCATCGCCCCGTGCTCGCCCGGCTCGCCTGCTGACCCGTCATAGACTCGCTGGCGATGGCGTTCCCCGAGACCAGGCTGCGCCGGCTGCGCAAGACAGGCGCCCTGCGCTCGCTCGTGCGCGAGACGAGCCTCTCGCCGGCCGACCTGATCTCGCCGATGTTCGTGGTCGCCGGCGGCCAGGGGCGCGCGCCGATCGCCTCGATGCCCGGAGTCGACCACCTGTCCATCGACGCGGCGGTGGAGGAGGCCGGGGCCGCCGCCGCCCTGGAGGTCCCGGGCGTCATGCTCTTCGGCCTGCCGGCGGAGAAGGACGCGGTCGGCTCGGAGGCCTGGGACGACGAGGGCGTCGTCCAGCTCGCCACCCGGGCGATCAAGGCGGCCCACCCCGACCTCCTGGTCATCACCGACCTGTGCCTGTGCGAGTACACGTCGCACGGGCACTGCGGCGTCCTTCGCGCGGACGGGGCCGTCGACAACGACGAGACGCTCGAGCTCCTGGGCCGGATCGCCGTCTCCCACGCCCGCGCGGGCGCCGACGCGCTCGCGCCGAGCGACATGATGGACGGGCGCGTCGGCCACCTGCGCGCCGCGCTCGACGAGGCGGGCGAGAGCGACATGCCGATCATCGCCCACTCGGCCAAGTACGCCTCCGCCTTCTACGGCCCGTTCCGCGACGCCGCCGACTGCGCGCCGCAGGAGGGGGACCGCCGCGGGTACCAGCTGGACCCCGCGAACGCCGCCGAGGCCGTCCGCGAGGCCGAGCTCGACGTCGACGAGGGCGCCGACGTGCTGATGGTCAAGCCGGCGCTGCCCTACCTCGACGTGATCCGGCGCGTCAAGGAGCGCACCGGACTGCCGGTTGCCGCGTACCAGGTGAGTGGGGAGTACGCGATGATCAAGGCGGCCGCCGCCGCGGGAGTGCTTGACGAGCGCGCCGCGGTCCTCGAGGCCCTCACCGGCATCCGCCGGGCGGGCGCCGACGTCGTCATCACCTACTACGCGAAGGATGTGGCCCAGTGGCTTCAGACGTGACGTCGCCCGGAGGTCCGAGCTTGCGAGGCCCGCAGGGCGAAACCTTCAAGGCCCCGAAGATCCGCACCCGCAAGGACGGCGCGGCGATCCCGCTCGACGAGACGGACAAGAAGCTCCTCAACCTCATGCAGGGCCGCTTCCCGCTCGAGCGCCGCCCGTTCGCCCGGGTCGCCGAGCTCGCCGAGGTGCCCGAGGGGGAGGTGCTCTCCCGCGTGCAGCACCTCATCGACCACCGGATCATCCGCCAGGTCACGCCGATCTTCGACACCCGCGCGCTCGGCTACGGCTCCATGCTCGTCGCCGCCAAGGTGGACCCCGAGTACCCCCACCGGGCCGCCAAGTTCATCAACTCCCACCCAGGGGTCACGCACAACTACCTGCGCAACCACGACTTCAACCTGTGGTTCACCCTCGCCGTCGAGCGCGACTCGAAGCTCGGGATGGACGGCACCCTCGAGGTCATCGCGCGGGAGACGGGCGCCGAGTCGATCCGCCAGCTGCCGACGCTCAAGCTGTTCAAGATCCGCATGGACCTCGAGATGGAGAAGGGCACCGACGCGCTGAGCGCGGCGGCCGAGGCAAAGGAGCCGCTCGAGCTCGACCCGATCGACGTGACCGAGGAGGACGTCGCCCTCATCCGCGCCACCCAGGGCGACATGCCGATCGTCCCCGAGCCCTACGCGGCCGCCGCCGAGCGCCTCGGGCTCAGCCAGGAGGTCGTGCTCGCCCGGCTCGAGTCGCTGCGCGAGCGCGGTGGCCTGCGCCGCGTGGCGGCGATCCTCTACCACCGCCGGGCCGGCTTCAGCGCGAACGGCATGGGGGTGTGGGCGGTGCCCGACGACCAGATCCTCGAGACGGGCAAGCGCATGGCCGCCTTCCGCGGCATCTCGCACTGCTACCAGCGCCCGACCTACGCCGACTGGCCCTACTCCGTGTTCACCATGGCCCACGGGCGCTCCAAGGAGGAGTGCGACGCGATCCTCGACTCGATCGCCGCGGACACCGGGATCGAGGAGCGCGCGACGCTCTACTCCTCGACGGAGTTCAAGAAGATCCGGATGCTCTACTTCCTCGACGACTTCGCGTCGTGGGAGCGCGAGCACGGCGGCGTCTGAGGCGCCCGGAGCGGTGAGCGCCACGAGCTCCACCTCGCTCACCGACGCCCGCTCGGCCGAGCTCTTCGCGCGGGCGGTGCGCGTCCTGCCCGGCGGGGTCAACTCCCCCGTCCGTGCGATGCGGGCGATCGGGCGCGACCCGATCTTCGTCGAGCGGGCGGCGGGGGCCGAGCTTTTCGACGTGGACGGCAACGGCTACGTCGACTACGTCTGCTCCTGGGGCCCGCTCATCCACGGCCACGCGCATCCGCGCATCCTCGAGGCGGTCGCCGACGCCGCCTCGCGGGGAACGACGTTCGGCGCGGCGACGGCCGGCGAGGTCGAGCTCGCGGAGCTCGTCGCGAGCCGGATGCCCGCAGTCGACATGCTGCGGATGACCTCGAGCGGGACCGAGGCGGCGATGAGCGCCATCCGCCTCGCGCGGGCCGTCACCGGCCGCACGAAGCTCCTGAAGTTCTCGGGCGCCTACCACGGTCACGTCGACGGCCTGCTCGCCGAGGCCGGCTCGGGCCTGGCCACCCAGGGGATCCCCGCGTCGCCCGGCGTGCCGGCGGCGGCCACCGCGGCCACCGTCATCGTCCCGTGGAACGACCCGGCGGCGGTCGAGGCGGCGTTCGCCGAGCACCCGGACGGGTTCGCCGCCGTGCTGGCCGAGGCCTACCCGGCCAACATGGGGCTCGTCCCGCCCCAGGCCGGCTTTCTCGAGCTGCTCCGGGCCCGCGCCACCGAGACGGGCGCGCTGCTCGTCTTCGACGAGGTGATCACGGGCTTCCGCGTCGCCCCGGGCGGGGCCCAGGAGCGCACCGGCGTCCTGCCCGACCTCACGGTGATGGGCAAGGTCATCGGCGGCGGCCTGCCCGCGGCCGCCTACGGCGGATCGGTGGAGCTGCTCGAGCGGATCGCCCCGGCGGGCGACGTCTACCAGGCCGGGACCCTCTCGGGCAACCCGCTGGCCGTGGCCGCCGGCCGGGCGGCGCTCGAGCTCCTCGACGACGCCGCCTACCGGCGGCTCGACGCGGTGACCCGCGACCTGGCCGCGCTGCTGCGCGAGAGCGCCGAGCGCCACGGGGTGCCGCTGCAGGTCGCGCACGTGACCGGGCTGGTCACCCCGTTCTTCTCCGCCTCGCCGGTCACGGACTACGCGAGCGCGAGCGCCTGCGACCGCTCGGCCCACGCCGCGTGGTGCCGGGCGCTCCTCGCCCGCGGCGTCTACCCGCCGCCCTCCCAGTTCGAGGCGTGGTTCCCCTCGCTCGCCCATTCCAGCGAGCACCTCGAGCGGACGCGCGAGGCGGTCGACGCCGCCTTCGCCGAGGTCGCCCACCACACAGGGT
>CALMNS010000433.1 GCA_937871635.1 uncultured Solirubrobacter sp. | reverse complement strand
ATCCTTCGGTGTGGCGGCGACCAGCCAGGCGAGCGCGCCCGACCAGGTGAACGCGCCGCCGACCCCTTGCACGAAGCGGGCGAGGTCGAGGAACGCAATCCCACCACCGAACCCGAACGCCAGGGCGGCGAGGCTCATCGTCCCGAGGCCGATGAGCACCGTGGCCCGACCGCCGATCCGTGCCGCCACCCAGCCGCCCGGCAGCGCGCCGGCGAACGTGCCGGCGGCGAACGCGGCGCCGAGCACGCCGGTCTGCGCCTTCGAGAGGTCCAGGTCGCGGGCGTACTCCGGGAGCAGCGGGGTGATGGCCGAGTACGCGGCCATGTCGATGAACAGCACCGCGCCGACGAGCGCGACCAACGGGAACACTGGTTTCGTCCGGCCGGATCTCGTTAGCGCTCGTCCTCTGGACGACGTCACACGAGCTACTCGGGCCCGCGCTGACGCAGGAACCGCTGGAACTCGCGCGCGATGACGTCGCCCGAGGGGAGGTCCTTCGGGTTCGGCGCCGCCTCGGACTCCGACGCCTCGCGCTCCAGGCGCTCAACGAAGGCCTGCACGTCGGGATCCATCTCGACCGCGCGGTTGACCTGGCGGTCGTACTCGACCGCCGCGGCCTCGAGCTCGGACGCGTCCACGGTGACGCCGATGACCCGCTCGAGCTGGCGCAGCGTGGCCAGGGCGCCCTTCGGGTTGGGCACCACGGCGACGTAGTGCGGGACGGACGCCCACAGCGACGCGGAGGGGATGCCCGCCGCCGCGCAGGCGCTGTGCAGGACGCCGACGATCCCCGTCGGGCCCTCGTAGCCCGGGTTCGGGACCCCGAGGCGGTCCATCAGCGACTCGTCCGAGGCGAGCCCGGAGACGTTGACGGGCCGCGTGTGGGGCACGTCGGCGAGGAGCGCCCCGAGGGTGACCACCATCTGCGCGCCCATGGCCTCGGCCAGGTCGATCACCGTCTCGCAGAACGTCCGCCAGCGCATGGAGGGCTCGACGCCGGCGAGCAGGATCAGGTCGCGCGGCGCGCGCGGGACCCGGGCCTCGTAGATCTCCACCTCGGGCCAGGTGATCTCCCGCGTGTCGCCGTCGACGATCGAGACGTTCGGCCGCGTCGCCTGGAAGTCGTAGAACTCCTCGGGGTCGATCGTCGCGAAGCGCTCGGCCCCGAGCGACGCGCCGAGGAAGGTCAGGGCGGTCGAAGCGGCGTCGCCGGCGTCGTTCCAGCCCTTGAACGCGCACACCAGCGCCGGGGCCCGGAGCCCGTCCGGTCGGCGCTCCCACCGCAACGGCTGCATCCGCAGGACGATAGTGGGTCGCGACGGACGTCCCGCCCGCACCGGCGGCGGCGGGCAGCCGGCGGCCGTCCGGATCGGCGGCCATAGTTCGTGGCGGTGAGCGCCTCCCTGCCGACCCTGCGCGCCGGCGACCCGGTCGACGGCCTCTACGCGTGCGTGCGCAAGGACCGCCTGGTGTCGCGGAGCGGCTCGCCGTACCTGGCGGTCGAGCTGCGCGACCGCGCGGGCACGCTCCCCGCCCGGGCGTTCCGCGACGCCGACGCGCTGGCCGGGCGCTTCGAGCGCGGGGACGTCGTCCGCGTCGAGGGCGTGGTCGAGCGCTTCCGCGACGAGCTCCAGGTCGACCTGCGCGCGATCGAGCGCACGGCCGCCGAGGACCCCGCCGCGTTCCTCCCCGCCGCCTACCGCGACCTCGAGGAGCTCGACGGCTTCCTCGAGCACCTCGCGCGCGAGGTCCACGACCCGGGCTACCGCGGGCTGCTCGACGCGCTGCTGGCCGACGACGCGCTGCGCGCGGACTGGCGCCGCGCCCCCTGCACCCGGTCCGGGCACCACGCCTACCTGGGCGGCCTGCTCGAGCACACCGTGGCGGTCGCCACCCTGGCCGTCGAGGCCACGATCCTGCACCCGCGGCTCAACTCGGACCTACTGGTGACCGCCGCCCTGGTCCACGACCTGGGCAAGACGCGCGAGTTCACCTACGGCGCCGACTTCGGGCTCACCGACGAGGGGCGGCTGCTCGGCCACGTCGCGCTCGGCCAGCGGCTGCTCGACGCCCGCGCGGGGGCGCTCGACCCCACCCGCGCGGTCGCCCTGGCCCACTGCGTCCTGACCCACCACGGGGCGGAGGCCGCCCCCGGGCGCCGGTTCGGCTCCCCCGAGGCGCTCGCGCTGCACCGGCTCAACGCGCTCGACGCCGGCGTCAAGGAGGCGCTCGAGCACGGGCTGCGCGCGGGCTAGTCCATGTAGGCCCCGCCGTTGACGGCGAGCGCCTCGCCGGTGATGAAGGCGGCGTCCTCGGAGACGAGGAAGGCCACCGCGCGGGCGACGTCCTCGGGCTCCTCCAGGCGGCCGAGCGGCGTGTCGGCGATCCACAGGGCCCGCACCTCGTCGGGCGTCGTCCCGCGCAGGGACGCCTCCCACGCGAGCTCGCGCTCCTGCATCGGCGTGGCGACGTAGCCGGGGCAGACGGCGTTCACGGTGATCGCGTGCGACGCGAGCTCGTAGGCCATCGCCTGCGTGAGCCCGACCACCCCGAACTTCGAGGCGACGTAGTCGGCGAGGTAGGGGACGCGCCCCTGCTTGCCGGCCATGGACGCCACGTTGACGATCCGCCCCTGGGTCCCGGCGGCGACCATCACGCGCGCCGCCGCCTGCCCGCAGCTGAACACGGCCTGGAGGTTGACCGCCAGCGTGCGCTCGACCTGCTCGGCGGGCACCTCGAGGAACGGCCGCATCGCGGAGACGCCCGCGTTGGAGACCCAGACGTCGAGGCTCCCGTGCTCGCGGGCCACGGACTCCGCGGTCGCGGCGACGGCGGCGGGGTCGGTGACGTCGAGCGCCTGGGCGTGCCCGCCGACCTCCGCCGCCACCCGCTCGGCGCGGAGCCGGTCGACGTCCGTGACGACGACCAGGTGCCCGCGCGAAGCGAGCGTGCGGGCGATGGCGGCGCCGATGCCGGAGCCGGCGCCGGTGACGAGTGCGACCTTCAGATGTCTCATGTGCGACCTCGGGAGGAGAGGGAGTGCGAGATGGGGGCGAGCACGTCGCCCAGGCGCCGCCAGAGCGCGTAGGCGCCGTCGTAGGCGCGGGCCGCCTCGGGGCCGGGGACGACGTCCTCGCCGAGCGAGACGAAGCGCTCGACCGCCGACCAGCCCTCGAGGGCGCCCGTCCCGACGCCCGCGGCCAGGGCGGCGCCGAGCGCCGCGCCGGGATGGTCCGCCACCGGGGTGAGCGCCAGCCCCAGGACGTCGGCGTGGATCTGCTTCCACAGGACGGACCGGCTGCCGCCGTTGGTGACGCGGACGCGGCCCAGGGCGAGGCCGCGCTCGGCGAGGACGTCGAGGTGGTGGCGGAAGCCGAAGGCCACCGCCTCGAGCACCGCCCGGTAGAGCGTCGCGCGGTCGTGGCCCAGGTGCAGGCCGACGAAGGCGCCGCGCAGGTCCGGGTCGTGCAGCGGGGACTTCTCGCCCAGGAAGTACGGGAGGCAGAGGACCTCGGCGGGCGGGCGCGCCGCGGCCTCCGCGTCGAGGACGAGCAGGTCCGCCTCGCCGACGAGCGCCTGCGTCCAGCGGATCAGGCTGCCGCTCGTGGCCATGCAGCCGTTGGGCAGCCACAGCTCCGGGACGGGATGGGCGTCGAGGTAGAGGCGCGGGTCGGTGAAGGGCCGGTCGGCGACGACGAGGATGTCCCCCGCGCCGCCGAGCTTGATCAGCGCGTCGCCGGGCGCCGAGAGCCCGGCGGCGTAGGCCGACAGCACGTGGTCGGCGCCGCCGACCACGAGCGGCGTCCCGG
>CALMNS010000432.1 GCA_937871635.1 uncultured Solirubrobacter sp. | reverse complement strand
CCACCCACGTCGCCACGCGCCCGGCGGTGACCGGCCCGTCGGCGGGTCGGCGGCGGAAGGCGCGCAGGGCCGCGTAGCCCGCGCCGGCCAGCCCGGCGAGCAGGATCAGCGGCCCGAGGACGAAGCCGCCATCACCGGCCATGAGCGACAGGCCGGCGATGACGAGGACGACGACGCCCACGACGGTGAGCAGCTTGGAGCGGTTGAAGGGCGCCCGGTCGTCGCCCTCGGAGGGAACGAAGAGCAGCGCGGCGAGGTAGATGAAGACGCCGGCGCCGCCGACGAAGGCCAGCGCGGCCAGGGTGATCCGGAAGACGACGGGATCGACGTCGAAGTGACGGCCGAGCCCGCCGGCGACGCCGCCGAGGACCCGATCGGTCTTCGAGCGGTGCAGCCGGCGCGGCGGCCGGGGGTCGGTGGGTGCGGGGTCTGTGGGTGCGGTGTCGGTCATGGGCACCACCGTGCCGTGCGCGCGGGCGTCTTCCAATCGGGGATGATCCCTAGCGACCCCGATGGCCACCCCGGTCTCCTCCACCCCGCAGCGCGTGTGCCCGCACTGCGCGACGGTCTCATTCACCGCGGGGCCGCGCTGTCCGGCCTGTGGACGCGGTTTCCGCCGCCACACCCTTCTCGGCGTCGCGGCGCTGCTCCTGGTCACCTCCGCGATCGTCCTGGGCGGCGTCGCGCTGCTGCTGGTCGAGTTCGGCAACTCGCTGGAGACCGAGCTCGACCGGCAGGTCCGCAGCGTCCAGGACGGCTTCGACGACGACGTCCGCGGCCTGCAGCGCGAGCTGCGCGAGGAGCTCGACCGCCGCCTGCCGACGGCCCCGAGCGGACCCTAGGGTGCTTAGGATCGAGGGCATGAGCACCGCCTACACGAAGCTGAACCTGCACGAGGTCGAGGACGCCGCGGCGAAGCGGGGCATGTCCGACATGGGCGAGGCGCGCTTCCCCCGGACCGTCCTGCACGCCGAGGCCACCGGTCTGGCCTACCACAAGCTCCCACCCGGCCGGCGCCAGGGCTTCGCCCACCGGCACGGGGAGGCCGAGGAGCTCCACGTCGTCCTCGCCGGCGGAGGCGTGGCCGAGCTCGACGGCGAGCGCGTCCCGCTCGGACCCATGGATGCGCTCCGCGTGGCGCCGACCGTCCTGCGGATCTTCGAGGCGGGGCCCGAGGGCCTCGAGTACCTCGTCTTCGGCCCCCACCACCCGGGCGACGGGGAGATGGTGCCCCAGTAGCGCGGCGGCCCGGCGAGCGGGCGCGACGGGCTAGACCGGCTCCTCGCCCACGAAGAGATCGACGGCGATGTTGCCGCGGGTCGCCTTGGAGTAGGGACAGACCGTGTGGGCGAGGCGCATGAGCTCCTTGGCCTGCTCGAGGTCGACGTCGGGGAGCGTCCCGTGCAGCTCGACGGCCAGGCCGAAGGACTCGTCCTCCTCGTCGGTGCCGAGACTCACGTGGGTGTCCATCGTGTAGGCCTTGGCGCTCATCTTCTGTTCCCGCGCCACGAGCTGCAGGGCGCTGAGGAAGCAGGCGCCGAAGCCAAGCGCGAAGAGCTCCTCTGGGTTCGTCGCCTCGGGCTGATCGGTCGGGCCGCCCATCTCCGGCGGCGGCTTGAGCAGGAGGTCGGGGTGGCCGTCGGTCGCGGTCGCCCGGCCGTCGCGACCGCCGGTCTGGGTGGCCTGCGAGGTGAAGAGGGTCTTCATGGACGCGACCCTACCGCCCGAGCGGCGGGCCAGAGGACTGCGTCGGTGCCAGATCAGTAACCGAGCCGGGCGAGGCGCTCGCGCTCGGCCTGGCGCTTGGCCTCGCGCTGCGCCTTGCGACGGCGCTCGCGCTCGCGCTTCTCCTCCGCGTCGTCCGTCCCGATGATGCGGACCGTGGGCTTGAAGGCACCGTCGCGCAGGAGGTCCTTCGCGGCGTCCTGGACCGAGCGGCGGTCGGCCGAGTCGCGGCCGCCTTCGCGGCGCGGCCGCCGGTCGCCGCCGCCCCGCTGGCT
>CALMNS010000431.1 GCA_937871635.1 uncultured Solirubrobacter sp. | reverse complement strand
AGCTCAAGCAGGTCAAGCGCCGTCACGGCGGCACCGTCAACGACGTCGTCCTCGCCGCCTGCGCGGGCGCGCTGCGCGCCTTCGCCCTCGAGCGCGGCGAGCCGGCCGTGCCGCTGAAGGCGATGGTGCCCGTCAACGTGCGGGCGCCCGACGACGGCGACGGGCTGGGCAACCGCATCTCGTTCGTCTTCGTCGAGCTGCCCTGCCAGGAGCCCGACCCCGCCCGCCGGCTCGCGATGGTCCGCGAGTCGATGGACGTCCGCAAGGCCGCCGGCGACCCCGAGCGCACCGACGGGCTGCTCGAGGCCGTCGGCCGGGCGCCGATCCCCGTGCAGCGCGTCGTCTCGCAGGCCATGGCCAGCCCGCGGATGTTCAACCTCGTGGTCTCGAACGTCCCCGGGCCGCCCGGCCGGCTGCACATGGCCGGTTGCGAGCTGCTCGAGGCGTTCCCGCTCGTGCCGCTCACCCAGGGGCACGCGCTGTCGATCGGGATGCTCACCATCCAGGGCGACGCGTGCTTCGGGCTCTACTCCGACGAGCGGGCGCTGCCCGACGCCGACCGCCTGAGCGAGCATCTCGCGGTGGCGCTCGACGAGCTGCTCGCGCTCGCCTGACCGCCCGCTCGATACGCTCGCCCGATCCGTTTCGTCGACCTCTCCGCAGCCATCGAAGCGAGCCCGTCCGACGCGCCCGCCGTCCAGCGCACGACGATCGAGTTCGTGGGCCACGACGCGGGCGCGGCGGAGATCGAGCAGCTCCTCGGCGTCCCGCGCGACCTGCTCCGTGACGGCGAAGGATGGACCCGGGAGACGATGACGCTGGGCACCCACAACGCCACGCACGTCGACGCCCCGTGGCACTACAACTCGACGATCGACGGCGCGCCGGCCGAGACGATCGACCAGCTGCCGCTCGAGTGGTTCTTCGGGCCGGGCGTGGTCGTGGACTTCTCGGACCGCGGCGACGGGGAGGTGATCGGCGCCGACGAGATGGCCTCGGCCCTCGACGCCGCCGGGCACGCGCTCGCCCCGGGCGACATCGTCCTCGTCCGCACGGGGTGCGACGCCTACTACGGAGACCCCGACTACATCGCGCGGGGTCCCGGCGTCTCGGCCGAGGCGACGCGCTGGCTCTACGAGCGGGGCGTGCGCGTCATGGGGATCGACGCCTGGGGCTGGGACCGGCCGTTGCACCTCCAGGCCGCGGACGCGCTGCGCGAGCGCCGCCCGGGGATCTTCTGGGAGGCCCACCAGGTCGGGCTGCGGTACTCGCAGATCGAGCGCCTGGTCGGCCTCGGGGCGCTGCCGCCCAGCGGCTTCACCGTCGCGTGCTTCCCCCTGCGGGTGGTGGGCGCGAGCGCCGCGCCGGCCCGGGTCGTGGCGATGGTCGAAGACGACTGACCCGCCGCCGGGCTGCCAGGGCTGACCCCCGGATCGGTTCCGGATCCGGGATGATGAGCCGGCTGCGGAGGTCTCGAGCATGCCCGACTGGACGAAGAAGAACTTCACGCGCCTCCCCGATCGGAGCCCAAAGGACGCTCCGATGCAGTGGAGGTTCGCGCGCGATGCCCTGCAGTCGCCTGAGCTCGGCGTCAGCCGCTTCACGTACGAGCCGGGGGCTCGCATGCCGTTCGGCCACCGCCATCGCGAGCAGGAGGAGGCCTACGTCGTCGTCGCCGGGTCGGGTCGGGCCAAGCTCGACGACGAGATCGTCGAGCTCGTGACGTGGGACGTGCTGCGGGTCGCTCCCGCGGTCATCCGCTCGTTCGAGGCCGGCCCGGAGGGCCTCGACCTCATCTGCATCGGCGGCCGCAAGCCCAAGGGCGGCGACAACGAGGGGTTCCCCGACTTCTGGCCCTGACGCCACGCCCGGTCGCTTCGATCGGTCACGCCTCGGCTCCGCCGGACGCCGCCCGACCACGAAGGTCGCGGGACAGGCCCAGAGCGGCCGTCCGCACCACCGAAGCGACCCCGCGCGGGGTCACGGCCCCTCCGATCGGCATGGAGACGGAGAGCGCCGCCACGACCCCTCGATGATCGGTGACCGGCGCGGCAGCGCAGCACAGCCCCAGCATGGCCTCCTCGTTGTCGAAGGCGATGCCGTCGTGGCGCACCTGCGCGAGCTCCCGGCGCAGGCGAGCCCGGTCCGTGACCGTTCGCCGGGTCAGCGCCACGAGGTCGGGGCCTTCGAGGGGTGGCGGCTCCGGTGCGAAGGCCAGGAGGACCTTGCCGACCGCTGTGCAATGCGCCGGAACCCGTCCGCCTCGGCGCGACGGACTGCGGACGGGATGGTGGCCCGCGATGACTTCGACGTAGATGACCTCCGGGCCGTCGAGCACCGCCAGCTGGATGGTCTGATGCGTGCGCTCGTACAGGTCGCCCATGTAGGGGAGCGCTCGCTCGCGCAGCCGCAGCTGCGTCGGCACGAGCTGGCCGAGCTCGAACAGGCGCACGCCGATCCGCCATCCGCGAGCCGTCCGCTCGAGCACGCCGAGGCGCTCGAGCTGGGTGGCCAGCCGGTGAGTCGTCGAGCGCGGCAGCCCCGAGCCCTCCACGAGCTCGGGCAGGGTGAGCTCCGCCCGCCCGACGCCGAAGGCGTCGAGCAGCGCGAACGCGCGGTCGAGCAACGCGGTGGGTGCCGGAGCGGAGACGCGGTGGATCGAAGGATCATCCCACTGAGTGGGATCGGGCGTTGGCAACCGTCCTGCGGGCAGCCAGGATCACCGGCGTGGACGAATCGTCGCACCGACACTACGCCGACGCACTCGAGCGCGCGCGTCGAGACGGCACGCCGGTGGCGCCGTTGACCGAGGCCGAGCCGGAGCTTGCCCTGGAGGACGCCTACGCGATCCAGCAGGTGGGCGTCGCCGCCCGCCTGGAGGCGGGCGCCCGCCTGATCGGGCACAAGATCGGCCTGACCTCGACCGCGGTGCAGGCCCAGCTCGGCGTCGACCAGCCGGACTTCGGGGCGCTGCTCGACGACATGTCGGTCCCCGACGGCGTCGTCGCCGCCGGACGGCTGCTGCAGCCGCGCGTCGAGGCGGAGTTCGCCTTCCACCTGCGCGCCGAGCTCCGCGGGCCCGGCGTGACCGACGACGACGTACGGGCGGCCACCGCCGCCGTGCAGCCTGCGATCGAGATCGTCGACAGCCGGATCGCGCAGTGGCGGATCGCGCTGGCCGACACGGTCGCCGACAACGCCTCCTCCGGCGCCTTCGTCCTCGGCGGAACGCGCTTCGAGGTCGAAGCGCTCGAGCCGGCCTCGGCCGAGGTCTCGCTGGCCCGCAACGGCGAGGTGGTGGAGACGGGCAGGGCGGACCTGGTGCTGGGCGATCCGGTCCGCGCGGTCAGCTGGCTGGCCAACGCGCTCGCTCCCTTCGGCGCCCACCTGACCGCCGGGGAGGTCGTCCTCTCCGGAGCCTGCACCCGCATGGTGGACGCGGCGCCGGGCGATGTGTTCCGTGCCGACTTCGGCCGCTTCGGCACCCTCGATCTGGAGTTCGCAACCGCATGAACGACGCACAGGACAAGCTCACCGCCGCCATCGTCGGCTCGGGCAACATCGGCACCGACCTCATGCACAAGCTGCTGCGGTCCGACTGGGTGGAGCCCCGGTGGATGGTGGGCATCGATCCCGCGAGCTCCGGTCTGGCCGCCGCGCGCGAGGCGGGGCTCGAGACGACGGCCGAAGGCGTGGAGCACCTGCTGGCCCTGGACGACAAGCCGGACCTGGTCTTCGAGGCGACCTCGGCCAACGTGCACGCCGCCAACGCCCCTCGCTACGAGGCCGCGGGCATCACCGCCGTCGACCTGACCCCGGCGGCCGTCGGCCCCTACGTCGTGCCGAACGTCAACCTCGACGCCCACCTCGAGAGTCCCAACGTCAACCTGGTCACCTGCGGCGGCCAGGCGACGGTGCCGATCGTCGCCGCCGTGAGTCGCGTCGCGCCGGTGTCCTACGCCGAGATCGTCGCGTCCATCGCCTCGCGGTCGGCCGGTCCCGGCACTCGGGCCAACATCGACGAGTTCACCGAGACCACCGCCTCCGCCCTGGCCGCGGTCGGCGGGGCGCGAACCAGCAAGGCGATCATCGTCCTCAACCCCGCCGAGCCGCCGCTGCTGATGCGCGACACGGTGATCTGCGCCATCGACGAGGCCGCCGACCAGGACGAGATCTCCGCCTCGGTGCAGCAGGCGGTTGACGAGGTGGCCCACTACGTCCCCGGCTACCGGCTGCGCGTCCCGCCGCAGTTCTCCCCGGGCCGGGTCACCGTGCTGCTCGAGATCGAGGGGCGCGGCGACTTCCTCCCGGCCTACGCCGGCAACCTGGACATCATGACCGCGGCCGCCGCGCGCGTGGGAGACGAGCTCGCCCGCGCGCGGTCGCGGGCACTGGAGGTTTGAGCGCCGTGCCCTACTCCGATCAGCTTGACGTCCGCGTCACCGACACCTGCCTGCGGGACGGCTCTCACGCCGTCCGCCACCAGCTGACCGTGGACCAGGTCCGCTCGATCGTCGCGGGACTCGACGGGGCCGGCGTGCCGGTCATCGAGGTGGCTCATGGGGACGGCCTGGGCGGCAGCTCGCTGACCTACGGGCTCTCCGGCACCCCCGAGCGCGAGCTCATCGCCGCCGCGGTGGAGACCGCCGGGCAGGCGACGATCGCCTCGCTGCTGCTGCCGGGCGTCGGCACCGCGGAGGATGTTCACGCCGCCGCGTCGCTCGGCGTCGGCCTCATCCGCATCGCCACCCACTGCACCGAGGCCGACGTGTCCATTCAGCACTTCGGCGTCGCCCGCGAGCTCGGGCTCGACACCGTCGGCTTCCTGATGCTGTCGCACTCCCAGCCGCCCGCCGTGCTGGCCGAGCAGGCGCGCATCATGGTCGACGCCGGCTGCGCCTGCGTCTACGTCGTGGACTCGGCGGGCGCCCTCGTCCCCCCGCACGCGGCGGCCCGCGTCCACGCCGTCGCGGAGGCGATCGGCGATGTGGCGCAGGTCGGCTTCCACGGCCATGAGAACCTCGCCTGCGGGGTGGCCAACACACTGGCGGCCATCGAGGCCGGCGCCGTGCAAGTGGACGGGTCCGCCCGACGCATGGGCGCCGGCGCGGGCAACACGCCGACCGAGGCGCTCGCCGCGGTGCTCGAGAAGCTCGAGATCCGCACCGGGCTCGACGTGATGGCGCTCGCCGACGTGGCCGAGGACCGCGTGCGGCCGGTCATGGACGACGAGTGCACGCTCGACCGCATGGCGCTGATGATGGGCTACGCCGGCGTGTACTCGAGCTTCCTCAAGCACGCAGCCGCCGCGGCGGAGGCCTACGGGGTGTCGGGCACGGAGATCCTGCGCATCTGCGGCGAGCGCAGGCTCGTCGGCGGGCAGGAGGACCTCATCGTCGAGATCGCCTACACGCTGTCGCAGGCCCGGGAGCTCCAGACCGCCGGCTGAGCAGAAGGGAGCGACGCTCGACGCGCATCTCTCCGGGAAATACCGGAGTCCCTCTCAGGAACATCACGTCTACCACCCGCCGGGTCCATGCCTCACGATGGTCCCATGGACCGGCCTGACCTCCCGACGGCGACGACCCGGGCCCGCCGAGGCCGCCTGCTCGGCGGCGTCGCGACGGGCCTCGCGAAGCGGTGGCGGTTGCCGGTCAGGCGGGTTCGGAGTGCCTTCGTCCTCGCGTCGCTGGTCTTCGGCTTCGGGCTGCTCGCGTACCTCGCGTGCTGGCTCATCCTTCCGGCGGAGGGCGAGGAAGGACGCTCGGCCGGCACGCGGGGGATCGTGGTGCTCGCCTCCGTGTGCGGCAGCGTCCTCGGTCTCGGCGCCCTCGGCGTCGCCGCCGCCCTGGCCGCCGTCTTCGGCTTCGGCTGGGTCGTCGTCGCGCTCGCCGCCGCCGTCCTCGTGGGAGCCCTGGCCACGTGGCCGCGCACGGGTCCCGGC
>CALMNS010000430.1 GCA_937871635.1 uncultured Solirubrobacter sp. | reverse complement strand
CGACGAGACGCGCCGCCGGCTGCTGGCGCTGCCCGGGATCGGCCCGTGGACCGCGGAGTACGTGGCGATGCGCGCCCTCGGCGACCCCGACGCCTTCCTCGCCTCGGATCTCGGCGTCCGCCGCGCGCTCGAGCGCCTCGGTGAGGACGGAAGCCCGGCCGGGGCGTCCCGCCTGGCCCGGCGCTGGCGGCCCTACCGCGCCTACGCCGTGCAGCACCTGTGGGCGGCGATCGGCGGGTAGATTCCGCGGATGGACTTCGAGCTCTCCGACCGCGCCAAGGAGATCCGCGAGCGGCTGCTCGCCTTCATGGACGAGCGCGTCTACCCCGCCGAGGCGACGTACCGGGAGCAGGTCGCCGGCGCGGAGACGCCGCACGTGCACGCGCCGGTCCTCGAGGAGCTCAAGGCCGAGGCGCGGGCGCGCGGGCTGTGGAACCTCTTCCTCCCCGACGAGGAGCACGGCGCCGGGCTCTCCAACGCCGAGTACGCGCCGCTCGCCGAGATCATGGGGCGGACGAAGATCGCGTCGGAGGCCTGCAACTGCAACGCGCCGGACACCGGCAACATGGAGGTCCTGCACCAGTTCGGCAGCGACGAGCAGAAGGCGCGCTGGCTCGAGCCGCTGCTCGAGGGCGAGATCCGCTCCGCGTTCGCGATGACCGAGCCCGACGTCGCCTCCTCCGACGCCACGCAGATCGAGCTGCGCATCGAGCGCGACGGCGGCGACTACGTCCTCAACGGGCGCAAGTGGTGGACCACCAACGCGCTGCACCCGAACCTCCGGGTCCTCATCGTCATGGGCAAGACCGATCCCGCGGCGCCGACCTACCAGCAGCAGACGATGGTCCTGGTCCCCGTCGACACCCCGGGCGTCACGATCGAGCGCTCCTTGCCCGTGTTCGGCTACCACGATCCCGAGGGTCACGGCGAGCTCCGCTTCGCGGACGTCCGCGTCCCGGCCGATCACGTGATCGCCGGCGAGGGCCAGGGCTTCCTGATCGCCCAGGCGCGGCTCGGCCCGGGGCGCATCCACCACTGCATGCGGGCGATCGGGGCCGCCGAGCGGGCGCTCGAGCTCATGTGCGCGCGGGCCGACGCGCGCTCGACCTTCGGCGAGCCGGTCTCCACCCGCGCCAACGTCCGCGACTGGATCGCCGAGTCGCGGATCGAGCTCGAGATGGCCCGCCTGCTCGTCATGAAGACCGCGTGGCTGATGGACACGGTCGGCAACCGGCACGCACGGACGGAGATCTCCGGGATCAAGTTCGCGGTCCCCGACATCGCGCTGCGGATCGTCGACCGGGCGATCCAGGTCCACGGCGGGGGCGGGGTCTCCGACGACTTCCCGCTCGCCTACATGTACGCGTCGCTGCGCACGCTGCGGCTCGCCGACGGCCCGGACGAGGTGCACAAGATGTCCGTCGCCCGCCAGGAGCTCCGCCGCCAGCGCGAGCGCCGCGAGGAGTCGGCCGGCACGCCCGCCCGGGCCTGAGCCGGCGCTGTTCGCTAGCGGCGGCGGGCCGTCCGCGACGCGCGAGCCGGCTTGCCCGTCCGGCAGCTCTGCGGGACGGGCGAGGCGTCGGTGAAGACGGCGGTCATCACGCTGCCGTGGGCGGCGTCGTGGGCGTGGCCGAGCAGGTGGCCGACCTCGTGGACCATCGTCGCGCAGAACAGGTTCCAGTCCTCGCGGAGGCTCTGCGACGACGGCCAGCGCCGGCGGCCGAAGGCGATGACGCAGTTCGTGTAGCTGCTCGCGGGGGCGGCGAGGTGGTTGGCCCCGAGCGGCGTGCCGAAGGTTACCCACGCGTCGGCGGCCGGATCGACTCCCGCGCCCTGCGGCCGCTGAACGCCGATCCTGACCTTGCCGCCGCAGGGCACGGCGCCCCAGTGGCGCTGGGCGGCGGCGAAGGCGGCGGCGATCTCGGGAGCCGCGACCGGCTTCGCCGGGAGCTTCGCCGACCCCTGCGCGGCCGGCGCCAGGGCCAGCGAGAGGAGGAGCGCGAGGGCGGCGAGGAGGCGGCGCGGGGCCATCCGTCGAGCCTGACGACGGGCCGCCCGGGGTTCCTCCTCTCACCGGGGGGATCCTGGGGGGAGCCGCCGGGTGGTCTCGGGGGGAGCCGCCGGGTGACCACGGGGTGACGCCCGGCTCACCCTTCGGGCCCCGCGGCCGATGACCTGGGGGAGGGCGCGCGCCGCCCGTCGCCCCTCATGGCCGCCTTCCCGCCCATCACCGTCGCCATCGCCCGCTTCGAGGACCTGCTCGCGCTGGGGTTGCGGACGCTGCTCGCCGAGGATCCGAGCGTCACCGTCGTCGCGCACGACATCGCCCACGACCGCATCGGGGTGGTGCTGCGGGCGCACCGCCCGCGCGTCCTCGTGCTCGACGTCGCGGGGCTGCGCGATCTCGCCGAGGTGCGCGAGCTCTCCCTCGGGCACCCGCAGACGCGGCTGGTCCTGCTCGGCGCCGGGCTGTCGGCCGCCGAGTCCTCCCAGCTGCTCAGCTTCGGCGCCGGGGCCTGCCTGGCCAAGGACACCCAGGCGCGCGACGTGCGCAACGCCATCCACCTCGCCTCGCGCGGCCTGCAGGTCATGCCGCAGGGCGCCCGGGACCTCGAGGAGGCGCCGGCCCGGGACGCCCGGCTGACGCCGCGCGAAGGCGACGTCCTGCTGCTCCTGCGCGAGGGCCGCTCCAACGCGGCGATCGCCCTCGAGCTGCAGATCGGCGTCGAGACGGTGCGCACCCACGTCCGCAGCGTCTTCCGCAAGCTCGGGGTCCCCTCCCGCCGCGCCCTGCTCGCGCCGGAGGCGACGCCCCTCTCGCC
>CALMNS010000429.1 GCA_937871635.1 uncultured Solirubrobacter sp. | reverse complement strand
CTCCCACTCGAGCAGGTCGAGCTCGCGCTCCCGGGCGCCCGCGCGCTCCTCGAGCTCGAGCCGCTCGGCCTGCAGCGCCCGCTCCCGCGCGTAGGCCGCGGCGAACCCGGAGCGCCGGCCGGCCTGCTCGGGCCCGCAGAAGCCGTCGAGGATCTCGAGCTGGGCGGCGGCCAGGGTCAGCTTGCGGTGCTCGTGCTGGCCGTAGAAGGAGACGAGGCGCCCGCCGACGTCGCGCAGGTCCGCCGCCGTCGCCGAGCGACCGCCGAGGTAGGCCCGGGTGCGGCCCTCGGCGCTCACCCGGCGGGCCAGGACGAGCTCCTCGGCGTCCTCCGGCAGCCGCTCCCCCAGCTCGGAGCGCAGCTCGTCGTCCAGGGCGAAGACCCCCTCGACGTAGGCCTCGGGCGCCCCGGGGCGGACGATCTGCGGGCGGGCCTTGCCGCCCAGCAGGAGGTCCAGGGCGTGGGCGAGCACCGTCTTGCCCGCTCCCGTCTCCCCCGTGAGCCCGTTGAGCCCCTCGGCGAGGCGCAGCTCGGCCCGCTCGATGAGCAGGAGGTTCTCGACGCGGAGTTCGAGGAGCACGCCCGACGGTCTACCAGCGGGGCCCGACGGACCGGCGCCGAGCGGGGAGAGTTGTTACGAAGCCAGCCGCCCGAACCGCTCGCGCAGCCGGCCGTAGAACGTCGCGCCGGGCAGCTGGGCCAGCACCGTGCAGGCGCGGATGAAGTCGACCTCGATCTCCTCCCCCGCCTCCATCCCGCAGGCGGGACGGCCGTCCACGTGGACGTCGACGGGCTCGTCGCGCGAGACGTTCTGGACGGTCAGGGTGTCGTCCGGGGCGACGACGAGCGCCCGCGCGGTGAGCGAGTGCGGGGCGATGAAGGAGACCACGAAGCCCGCCACCCCCCACGCCAGGACGGGGCCGCCGTTGGCGAGGTTGTAGCCCGTCGAGCCCGCCGGCGTGGCCACCACGAGCCCGTCGCAGCGCACCCGGCCGATCTCCTCGCCACCCAGCTTGTAGGCCAGGTCGGCCACCCGCAGCCCCGCGCGGCGGTGGACGGACACGTCGTTGACCGCCAGCAAGTCCTCCCCACCCGCGCGGCGGACGGTGACGGCGGGCAGGGCGAGCCGCTCGAAGTCGCCCGCGAAGGCGCGGTCGAACGCCGGACGCAGCCCGTCGGGATCGAGGGTGGCGAGGAACCCGACCTCGCCGTAGTTGACCGCGAAGACCGGCACGTCGGTGCCGGCGTAGTGGCGCAGCCCGGTGAGGATGGTGCCGTCGCCGCCCAGGACGAGGCAGAGGTCGACGTCCCGCGAAAGGGGCGCGTCGAGCGAGAGCCCGTCGCCCGGCACGAGGGCGTGCTTGGCGGTCTCCGCCGCGTCGAAGCGCAGGGTCACGCCGTGCGCCCGGGCGCTCGCCATGAGGTCGGCGAGGCCGGCGGTGGTGTCGGTGGCGCGGCGGTGGGTGAGGACCGTCGCGGTCCGGCAGGCGCTCATCCCGGCTCCACCGCATCGATCGCCGCCGCGCGACCGGCCGCGTCGAGCGCCCCGGCCCGGTCCGGCTCGGCCACCCAGACGAAGCTCTCGCGGTTGCCCTTGGGCCCCGGC
>CALMNS010000428.1 GCA_937871635.1 uncultured Solirubrobacter sp. | reverse complement strand
GGCCGGCGCCGACCTGCGGCTCGACGTCACCGCCGCCGGCGCGGGCGAGCGGATCCTGGCCGCCTGCGGCGGTCAGGTGGACGTGCTCGTCAACAACGCGGGGACGAGCTTCGCCCGCCCGCTCGCCGAGCTCACCGACGCGGACTGGCAGGGCCAGTGGGAGCTGCACGTCATGGCCACGCTGCGGCTCTCGCGGGCCGTCGCGCCCGGGATGGCCGAGCGCGGATGGGGGCGGATCGTCAACGTGGCCTCGAGCGCCGGCAAGCGGCCCTCGCTCACCAACGTGGCCTACTCGGTGACCAAGGCGGCACAGCTCTCGCTGTCGCGCGCGCTGGCCGACAGCTACGCCGCCACCGGCGTCCTCGTCAACGCGGTGGCGCCCGGCCCGGTGGCCTCGCCGCTGTGGATGGGGGAGGGCGGCCTGGCCGACCAGACCGCCGCGGCGCGCGGCGTCTCGCGCGACGAGGCGCTCGCCGCCCAGGCCGCCAAGGTCCCGCTCGGCCGCTTCGCCGAGCCCGAGGAGGTGGCGGCCGCCGTCGTCTTCCTCTGCTCCGAGCAGGCGTCGACGGTGACGGGCGCGGCCTGGTCCGTGGACGGCGGGGCGGTGCAGACGATCGTCTGAGCGGCTCCCGCCGCCGGCCTCACTCGACGACGAGGGTGCGCAGCGCGACGTGGCCCTCCTCGTCGATGACGTAGTGGGCGTGGCCCTCGTGGTCGAGCGCCACCCCCTCGACGCGGCGCACGTCGCCGAAGCGGTGGACGAGCTCGGAGGCGACGGGGCCGCCGCCGGCGGTCAGCGGCAGCGAGAAGCGGCGGTGCTCGGACTCCGCGCGACCGCCCTCCGGGTGGTCCTCGAGCACGGTGGCGGACTTGTTGGCGGCGTCGAGGTCCCCGACCACGGCGTCGAAGACGTCGTCGCCGGAGCCGTCGAGCGCGCGGAAGCCGACCGGGGCCTCCGGCGTCCCGGCGTCGTCGAGCCACCAGACCGGGCCGCCGCGCGGGACCGCGTCGGGCTCGGCGAACAGCGCCTCGGGGTCGGCGATCTCGACCAGCAGCGGATGCCCCTCCGCGGTCACCGGGTAGCGCAGCCCGAGCAGCAGGCGGCCGTCGGCGCGGAAGTCCGCCGCCTCGACGTTGATCGGGTGGTCGGCGGAGGTGACCCTCCCCGCCCAGCGCTTGCCGCCCTCGGCGCCGCGGGCGATCGTCGCGTCGACGTACGCCGCCCGGCCACCCGCCCCGAGCGGGATGAGCTCCACCGCCGCGGCGGCGAGCGCGTCGTTGACCGCCCGGTGCAGCCCGAAGCGCAACCGCGCGACTTCCAGGTGGGCGCGGCTCCCGCCGGCGGCGGCCTCGAGCTCCGCCTCGCTCACGCGGGCGATCCACGACCGCCGGGGGCTGAGCGGCCCCGCCTTCTTGCCGAACTGGGAGCCGAGGAGGTAGACGAAGCCACCGCGCCGCGCGCACGCCTCGGCGTCCTCGGTCCGCCCCGCGGCCTTGCCCGGGTCGGTGCGGATCCGCCGCGCCTCCCAGCCCTGGTCGAGCGGCGCGCCGGCGGCGTGGACGAGCAGCGCGAGCGCCTCCTCGGCGGGTGCCTCGTCGAGCACGGTGGCGAAGGCGCGGTCCCAGCCGTTGCGGGCCAGCGCGTCGGGCGGGAGGGCGCGGCACAGGTCCGACGCCTCGTTGGGCTCTAGGTGCAGGTCGGTCTCGATCACGTCTGGGTCCTACCCGGCATCGAGGATCGCCGCGACCGTCTCCTCGCGCCGGTCCCACATGACCACGTGCCCGCACCCGGCCCAGGTCTCGATCCGGCGGTGCGGCGGGAGCTGGTCGTCGGCGCGGGACGTGCGCGCGGGCGCCACGCGGTCCTCCCGCCCCCAGACGACCCGCACGGGGACCTCGGATCCGATGGCGGCGCCGCCCTCAAAGCGCAGCACCCGCGTCCGCGCGAAGTGCTCCGGGAAGTGCTCGGTGCCGAT
>CALMNS010000427.1 GCA_937871635.1 uncultured Solirubrobacter sp. | reverse complement strand
GTGTCCTCGACACAGGTCGCGTCGAAGCCCTGCCGAACCAGCAGCCACCTCTCGGTGACCACCAACCCTCTAGACGTCCGTCACCGCGTGTGGTCGTCACCTGACTCGGATTTTTGTTCCCGGGACGTTGACGACGTTGCTGCAGGACGGCACACCTCACTGGCACCGGCAAAGTAGTGCATCAGGACACAGGAGCCCCACTCGCCGAGGCAACCCGCGCAGAACGGGTCGAACCGCCGCCGCGGTGTGACCTGCAGGTCGCCGGCGGTCCGTAACCTGAGTGCCGTGACTTCCCGCGCTCTTGAGGTGGACCGCTACCTGGTCGCCTCCGCCGTCGTCCTGACCTGCACGCTGTTCCTCACCAGCGCCCTGGACCCGGTCAACGTCATCAAGCTGACCGCGCTGCTCCTGGTCGCCATCGCCCTGGTCGTCTCGATCGCTGTCCGCGTCCTGCGGGACCGGGAGGTGCACCTGCCGGTGTCCGCTGCCGGAGCGGTCGCGGCGGCCCTCGCACTGGCGTTCGTCGTGTCCGCAGCAGTAGCGCCGGTGACTAACACTGCGGTCCTCGGTGCGTACGGCCGCAACTCCGGGCTGCTCGCCTACCTCGCAGCGCTGGTGCTCTTCGTCGTGGGCCTGCGGGTGTTCGACCGACCCGGCGCGCGGGTGCTGGTCGGCGGCATCGTGTTCGCGGGGCTCTTCACCGCCGTCTACGGCCTGCTGCAGAAGAACGGCATCGACCGGGTCCCGTGGAACAACCCCTTCAACCCGATCATCGCCGGCCTCGGCAACCCCAACTTCGCCGCCGGCTACCTCGGCATCGCGGCGTCCGTCGCCGCCGGCGGAGCGCTCTGGCGGGGTTGGGCGGTCGGCTGGCGTGCGCTCAGCGCCGCAACCACCGTGCTGTGCCTGGTCGCCGCCGCTCTCTCGAGTTCGGCGCAGGGACCGGTGGCCGCTGCGGGAGGCCTGTTCGTGGTCGCCCTGGCCTGGGTGCTCGACCTGCCTGGCATCAGACGGACCACTGGACTTGCGTTCGTCGTCGGCGGTGCCGCCGTCGCAGGAACAGCTCTCCTCATCGGCGCCTTCGCGAAGGCCGGACCCGCGGCGCGGCTGTTCGCCGATGTGGGCTCGCAGGCCCGCGTCCACTACTGGGACGCAGCGTTGAACATGTTCGCCGAACGACCCTTGCTCGGTGTCGGCCTGGACCAGTACGGCAACTTCTGGCGCTCCGAGCGGACCTCTGAGTCGGTCACGTTGCTCGGCGGGCCGAGCTACTCCGACGCCGCACACAGCGTTCCGCTCCAGATGCTCGCGCAAGGCGGTCTGCTGCTCGGTGCCGTCTACCTCGCCCTCCTGCTCGTCACCGCATCCGCGTTGGTGCGCGGACTCCTCCGGCTGCGGGGCGCGGACCGGATGCTGCTCGGGGCGGTCGGCGGAGGGTGGGCCGCCTACCAGGTCCAGTCGTTCGTCTCGATCGACCAGGTCCCGCTCCTCGTCCTGCACTTCGCGCTGGCCGGCGCGGTGATCGCGGTCTCCGGTACGACCGGCATGCGCAGCATCACCCTGCCCGGCGCGCTCAAGCCGGTGGCGGTGCACCCCAACGATGCGCGCGCCCGGCGCCGCGCCGTGGCGGCCCCTAGGCGACGAGATCTGGACGGTGCAGACGCGGTCGGGATCGCCCTCGTGGGCGTCGTCGCCGTGTTCGCGGCGTACCAGTCCCTTGAGCCGCTGCGTGCCAACCGGGCGGCGAAGGCCGCTGCCGACGCCATCCAACAGGGCGACGGCGTCACGGCCCTGGCCGCATACGACAAGGCGAAGCAGCTCGTGCCAGGACAGGCCTACTACTCCATCCTCGAGGGCAACCTGTTCGAGACGGCGCAGCCGCCTCAGCCCGCGCGGGCCGAGGCCTCCTACCGGCGTGCAGCGGAGGTCGACCCGTACGAGGTGAACGCCGTGAAGGGCGCCGCCACGCTGGCCGAACGCAACGGCGACGTTGCTGAGGCCAGGTCGTTGTTCGATCGGGCCCTGGAGCTCGATCCCTACAACGACGAGACCGTTGAGCTGGCTGCGCAGTTCGAGCTGAGGCAGCAGGGCGCCGAGCGGGCGCGAGAGTTGCTCGAGACCGCCCTTCAGCGGCTCCCACGCTCCGCCAAGGTGCTGGCGAACTTGGGTGACGCCCGCGCTGCTCTCGGCGACCAGACTGGGGCCCGCCAGGCCTACGAGCAGGCCCTCGCCATCGACCCGGCGCAGCCCGTCGCCATCGCGGGCGTGGCGAAGCTCGCTGCCTAGGCCTCCACCGCTCCGTGCTGACAGAGGTCTGGACGTAGTCTCAGGTCGTGCGCACCGCGACCCCGGTCAACGACCCGGGCCTGAGGTTGATCAATGCACCTGCGTCCCTGTGGAGGGGGACGGTCAACGACTCACGTGACGTCTGGGAGTCCCGTGAACTCCTGAGGGCCTTCACCGCCCGTGAGCTGAGGGCCCGCTACAAGGGATCGACGCTCGGATGGGCGTGGGCCCTTGTCCGGCCCCTGGTCATGCTCCTGGTCTACGGCCTGGCCGTCGGCGTCTTCCTCGGAGCAGGGAGGCAGACCCCGCAGTTCATGATCTTCATCTACTGCGGTCTGTTGGCCTGGACGCTGTTCTCGACCATCGTCACGGGAGCCATCGGTTCCGTGGTCGCCAACGGTGCTCTTCTGTCACGTGCGAGCTTCCCGCGCTTGCTCCTGCCGCTCTCAGTGCTGGCTGCCGCGTTGGTGGACTTCCTGCTCCAGGCCTCCGTCCTCCTCGTCGCATACGCCGTCTTCCAGGATCTGCCGACCCTGTCGGCCCTGCTGTGGCTTCCCCCCGCTCTCCTGCTCCTGGTCGTCTTCGCGCTGGCCGTGGGGCTCTTCTTCTCCGCCGTCAACGTCTACGTGCGTGACGTCGGTTTCCTGGTCGACATCGGCTTGACTGTCGGGTTCTGGCTGACGCCGGTCCTCTACTCCTACGGGCAGGTCGTCCAGGGGGCGAAGGACTTCGGCGTGGCCGGTGAGGTCGCAACGGGCCTCTACATGCTCAACCCGATGGCCAACGTCGTCTTCGGGTTCCACAACGCCCTGTGGCCCGCTGTGGAGACGGCCGAAGCCCGAGCCTTCGCCTTCCCGGGGCAGTTGGAGCTCAGGCTTGCGGTCTTCACAGTCGCCTCGCTACTGCTGCTGTGGCTTGCCGCCCGCGTCTTCGTGCGGCTGTCGGCGAACTTCGGTCAGGAGGTCTAGTGCCCGTCGCCATTCGCTTCGAGCACGTGAACAAGAGTTTCCGCATCAGTCAGACCAAGACCGTCAAGGAGCACTTGTTGGGCGTCGCTGGCCACCGGCGCAGCTCCGTGGTCCTGGACGCTGTGAAGGACCTGCACCTGGACGTACCTGTCGGGGAGTCAGTGGCCCTGCTCGGCCACAACGGCTCAGGCAAGTCGACCACCCTCAAGATGCTCGCCGGGACGATCGCTCCCAGCAGCGGCAGGGTCTACGCCCGAGGCCGGATAGCACCGCTTCTCGAGCTCGGCGCCGGCTTCCACCCGGACCTCACGGGGCGGGAGAACGTCTTCATGAACTCCGCCATCCTGGGCATCCGCCGTGACGAGGTGGCTCGCCGGCTGGAGGAGATCGTCGACTTCGCCGAGGTGGCCGACTTCCTCGACACGCCGGTCAAGTTCTACTCCTCGGGGATGGCGGTACGACTCGGCTTCGCCATCGCCGTCAACGTAGAGCCGGAGATCTTGCTGGTGGACGAGGTGCTTGCGGTCGGTGACGAGAGCTTCCAGGACAAGTGCCTGGGGCGGATGGCCCAGCTGCAGTCCGACGGGCGCACGGTCGTACTCGTCACTCACGCGTTGAAGCAGGCCGAGGCGTTCTGCAGCCGCGCCGTGGTCCTCGACCACGGACGGACGCAGTACGACGGACCCATCGAAGGCGCAGCGCAGGCGTACCACGACTCGTCACGGGTGCCCGCCGCCGAGGCCTCGTCCTAGCTCCTCGCCGTCAGCCCATCCCGGAAGCGTCCGCCCGGTCCCCCTCGTCGCCGAGGACGACTCGCTCGTAGGCACGGCACATCGTCGAGACGTCGAGGTTCTCCACCGCGTAGGACCGCGCGGCCGCGCTCATGCGGCGGAGCAACGCGCGGTCGTCAGCGAGCCGCAGGACATGCGTGGCGAAGTCTTCCGGGTGTCCGGGGCGGCACAGCGCACCGGTCACGTCCTGCTGGAGGAGGGCTGGCAAGCCGCCTACGCCGGAGGCCACGACAGGGACCCCTGCGGCCAAGGCCTCCAGCACCACGACGGGACGTCCGTCCAGCCGGGAGGGTAGGAGCAGCAGGTCAAGACCGGCGAGGTGGGCCGCGACGTCCTCGACGACACCGAGCAGCTCGACGGTGCCGCTCAGGCCGAGGGCGAGGATCCGGTCCCGGACGGTATCGAGGAGCGGCCCAGCCCCGGTCATGACGTAGCGGATGTCCTTGCGTGAGCGGGTCATGGCTGCGATGTCGAGGAAACCCAGCGGGTCCTTCTCACTGCTGAACCGACCGCTGAAGCCCACGCGAAGACCAGTGTGGCTGTCCGACCGCGGCGCGATCTTGCGCACGTCGACTCCGCTCTCGATCCGGGCGACTCGGTCCGCGGACTCGCCGTGGCGCAGGAGCCAATCTCCAACCTCGTCGCTCTCGACGACGGTCATGTCGATGCACAAGGCGTAGCGCCGGTTGTCTGCGGTATGGCCGACCGTGTTCCAGAGTTGGTCGACGATCCTGAGACGGGGGTGCTCTGCTCGGAGCCGAGGTAGCTGGCCGTAGACGAAGGCGCTCCCGGCCAGCCACAGGACGTCCACGTGCTTGCACGTGATGAGGTAGTCGAGGAAGTCCGTCCAGCGACTGGGGTCTAGCAGGCGTGGCAGTTGGTAGATCTCGCGTGTCGCCGGCGTGAACCAGTCCGTCGTGTCACCGAAGGCGTCGTCGACGTGGACCGATGTCACGACGACGACCCGCACGTTCCGGCCGGCCAGGTGAACTGCGATCTGGCTGAGGATGCGGTCAGCCCCCCCGACGATCAGGAAGGGCAAGGCGAGCAGGACCGTCACCGGCGCCTGCTCGACTGACGCCTGCTGACGCAGGTTCACGAAGCCGTCGGCCACGACGTGCACCTCGTCCCGTCGGCGGCGTGACGACTCAAGTGCTTCGTCACTGACGACGTCACCGTTGTAGTGCAGGATCGCGCGTCGGTGTTCCGACATGTCGACGATCGTGCTCTGGTTGCTGAGACTCGTGGCGCCGTGGATCCGGTAGAGGAACAACCGCTGTCCGACGATGTTGATCATGCGGGCTCCGTGAGCGGCCATCCGCACCCAGAGCTTCCAGTCCTCGTAGACGTAGTCAGCGCCCAGCCCCACGTCGTGGAAGCCTCCGCAACGGTCCCAGAGGTCGCGCCGGAACACTGCGACGGTCGACAGGTTGTTCGCCAGCATCATGTCTGCGAGGTCCGGCCGCGGCACGAGCCCGAACGTCTCCTCGCGCAAGCCGAAGGTCTTCGTCGCTGTCGACACCACGTCGTACCCGTGGCGCTCGAGCAGGTACGTGGCCATCTCGAGGTAGATGGGATCGATGACATCGTCGGCATCCAAGCAGCACACGTAGCGCCCCTTGGCACGTTCGATCCCGTAGTTGCGGTTGTCGCCGACGAGGTGGCGACCCTCGCGGAACAGCACCGAGACTTCCGGGCAGTCCTGTGCAAGCCGCTCGAGCACGTGGGGTGTTGTCCCGTCGGTGGACCCGCCGTCGACGACGATCACTTCGGTTCGGCTGAGGGTCTGCGCCAGGACGGACTCGACGGCTTCGCGGACGAAGGCCCCGTAGTTGAAGCAAGGGATGACGACGCTGACCAGCGGTGCGTCGGGCGGCCAGAGCTCGTTGGTCACCTCCACGACGGGGCCCGTCGGGGCGTCGTGCAACGGGACACCTGCGGACAGCGCAGCCGTCTGGCGCAACGCGCGCACGCGCTGGAGGACCGTACGTACGTCCGTGTCCCTCAGCAGTCCCGCCGCCGTCGTCAGGCGACGGCGGTTGACGTACGGACGAAGTAGTGCAACGTCGTCCCTCGCACCCTTGAGGACCGTGACGGCCCGCCGCACTGGGGCGGTGAGACGCCACGAGGACGATTCGAGCAGGAGCTTCGTGTCCGCGTAGATGGTGTGGGCCCGCTGCTCCCACGAGGCAGCATCCGCTTCGGCGACCCGCAGCAGCAACGCTTGCTCTGCGAGGGTCTCGTCGGCGGCGGCCAGCGCTTGCTGTGCCGTCACGAGGGCCGACTCCGCGTCGGCAGCAGCGCGTCGTGACTGTTCCGCCTCGTCCGCGCCCGCAGCCACTGCGGACCTGAGGTCAGCTCGAACCGACTCCAGTGCGGCGACGTACTCCTCAACGCCGGCGAGGTGCTGCTTCAGCTCGTCGACGGCTGAAGTGGCGTAGTCCCGTCGCTGGACGTCGAGTTGCCACACCTCGGAGATGCGGGCCACCACTCTGCTGTTGAGGTCCTCCGTCGGGAGGTCCGCCAGACAGACGACGTCGTCCCGGCTGGACCGCGCTGCGTGCAGGACGTGGAGGTGCGCCCTCGTCCTGCGTTCCTCCGCACTGAGGTCGTCGCTGCTCGATGTCCGGACGTGCCGCCACACCCGACCGGCCGCAGAAACGACCGCGGAGTCGTGGCCAGATATCCCGACGAAGGTCGACCCGTAGCCGGGTATGTGCAGTTCTCCGCCGTGGAGCGGAGCACGCAGCACCTCGTCGAACAGATGCCGCAGGGAGCGCCCGGTCGGGTAGTGGAGGTGCTCGAGGCTGCTGCTCAGCCACGAGTGGTTGCTGGACCCTTCGTCGCCGGCTTCGACGAGGAGCGGCACTTCGAAGATGAGGAGTCCGCCGGGCTTGAGCATCGACAGAGCGATCTCGACGGAACGGCGGAAGTAGGGCACGTGCTCGAAGACCGCCATGGCCGTGACCACGTCGAAACCGGCACGGTCGGGTTCCAGCGCACCCTCGTCGAAGACGTCCGTGGCCAGGACGTCGATGCCCTGGGCACGGCAGCGCTCCACCATCTCCGGATTGACCTCGATGCCCGCTCGGCGGGTGAAGGAGGACGGCAGGCGAGTGAGCAGGAGGCCATCGGCACAGCCGATGTCGAGGGCCGCCGTGCCGGCAGGGACCAGGAGCTCGACCAGCGGGCCGACGAAGCCGACGGAGTGCTCCGCCGTGTAGGGGTAGTCGCCGTACCCACGGCCCGTCGACTCGTCCCGAGCGTAGTAGTCCCCGGCGTAGAGCTCGTCGAGGTCCGGAGGCAACCGCTCCACCACCCCGGCGCCACAGACTCGGCACTGCCGGACGGAGAGCCCGTCCGTCCGCTCGAGCCAAGGCCGCAGCGGGCGGGCGCCACACGTGTCGCACACGTCGGCAGCGGGGAACTCCTCGCGCACAGGGACTCCACTCTTGTAGGGCGGTCGTGGGAGCGGTCCTAACCTAGGCGAGGTCCGCTCCGACCCAGGACCGTTGACGCGATGTGATCCGGAGAGCCGTCCAGCACCATTCCCAGCGCCGCGAGGCGCGAGGGATCGCCGACGACGACATCCCCTGCTGGTAGCGCTGCGAGGTCCCGGTCGACCTCCACCCGCACCTCCACCCCGAGCTGTCGCGCCATCTCCGCTAGGACCTGGTCGAGGGAGGTGGCCCGGCCAGAGCAGAGGTTGAGAACACCTCCTGGTGGAGCGGCGCTCAACCGGATGACGGCGGCTGCGACATCCGTGACTGCGATGAAGTCACGCTGGACGTCGGTTCGACCGCACACGATGGTGCGGGGGTCGTCGGTCCCCTGAAGCATCTGGCGTCGCGCGTTCCCGAGGGCTGTGGACGACGGCAGGTCAGCAGACACGATGTTGAAGGGCCGCAGGATCGTCAGGTGCACACCGGAGCGAGCAGCGATGGTCTGCGCGAGACGCGTCTGAGCGACCTTCGCCCGGCCGTACTCGCTGACCGGCTGAAGAGGAGCTTCTTCTGCGAGAACGCTGTCAGCTTCGGACCTGCCGTACTCCGCCGCAGAGCCGACCAGGACGACCTCGGAGTCGGGCGCGACCAGACTGACGGCTTCCATGACGTTGATGCCGGTGAGCACGTTCCGCGCGTAGAGGTCGAGGACGTCCGGGCTGGGCCCGCCGGCGAGGTGCAGCACCACATCCGGTGCGACGGCCCGGACGAGCCCTTGGACGTCCTGAGGAGAGGCAAGGTCGAGTTTCCGACCGTCGAAGCTGCGCCCGACAGCGGTCAGCAACCCCGCACTGCTGTCCCATCCGCTCACGACATGTCGTCCGAGCAGGCCGCCCGCGCCGGTCACGAGGACCCGTCGGCTCAGGGGAGGAACCTGGTCGGATCGTCGGTGAAGACCTGCGTCGCCGTCTCGAGATCTGCCATCCTGCCCATGTCGAGCCAGTAGGCGTCAGTGCTGCGGATCCTCACGGCCTTCGAGTCGGCCACGAGGGCGCGCATCAGGTCGGGCAAGTCGAGCTTGCGCGCCTTCGGCACGTACCGCTCGACGGCCCACGCGCTGACGACGTTGACGCCCATGCTCACCTCGTAGGACAGCGTCGGCTTCTCCTCGTACTCACGCAGGCACCCGCGCTCGTCCGTGTGAAGGACTCCGAAGTCGACCGGGACCAGGCGACGGTTCGCGCAGATGGTCGCCCCTTCATCTGGGTCGTGCTCCCGCGTGACGAGGCCGAGGTCGAGATCGGTCAGGATGTCCCCGTTGGTGACCAGGATGCGGTCGTCCTCAAGATCCTCCAGCAGGGACAGGGCGCCTGCAGTGCCCAAGGGCTCGTCCTCACGCACGTAGTCGATCGCCAGATCCCAGCGGTCGCCATCGCCGCAGTACGACTCGATGAGCGAGGCGAGGTACCCGACGCTGATCGTCACACGGTCGAAGCCGCGCGCCTTCATCTGGCGCAGCAGGATCTCAAGGATCGGCATGTCGCCTACGGGGACCAGAGGCTTGGGGATGACCGTGGTGAAGGGGTGCAGTCGACTACCACGTCCGCCGGCCAGGATGAAGGCTCGCACCTCAGGTCCGGTACGGCGAGACGTCGGCCGGCGGGTGCTGGTGCAAGTGGTCACGAAGACGCTCGAGTCCGGTACGGAACGGGACGGACGGCATGTACCCGAGCTTCGCCGTGGCCTTGCTGTAGTCGCAGATGAGTGCTGTCACCTCACTCTTGTCGGGCCGCCTGCGCTCGTCAGCCACCTCGACCGGCTTGTCGGTGCCAGCGACGTCCTGGACGAGGTCGAGCATCTCGCCGACCGTGCGCCCGACCCCCGAGCCGAGGTTGAAGGTCTCCCCCTCAACGTCGTCCGTCGCGGCGATGCGGAGGAAGCCGTCCACCGTGTCAGCGACGAAGTTCATGTCCCTCACCGGCTCGAGCGACCCGACGGAGATCTTCTGCCCGAACAGCGCCTGCGCCATGAGGGTCGGCAGCACTGCGCGCAGGGATTGGCGCGGCCCGAACGTGTTGAAGGGGCGACAGACGCTGACGGGGGTGTCGAAGGAGCGGAAGTAGCTGAGCGCGAGTTGATCGGCGGCGACCTTCGTCGCCGCGTAGGGCGACTGCGCCACCAAGGGGTGGTCCTCGCTCATGGGTGTCGTCTGCGCGCTGCCGTAGGTCTCCGACGTCGAGGTGTGCACCACGCGCCGCACGCCGCACGACCGCGCCGCCTCGAGGACGGCCAGGGTGCCGTTGACGTTCGTCGACACGTAGTGCGCGGGTGCCGTGTAGCTGTAGGGGATCCCGATCAGTGCAGCGAGGTGGAACACCGTGTCCACGCCCTCACTGAGCCGCCGCACGAAGAACGGGTCCGCAACATCACCCAGATGGACGCTCAGCGAGTCGTGCCGCAGACCTTCGAGATGACCGACGAGCGAGCCGGAGTTGTAGGCGTCGAGGACACGCACCTCAGCGCCCGCCGCTAGCAGCGCTTCAACGAGGTGCGAGCCGATGAAGCCGGCACCTCCGGTGACGAGGACAGTCGTCCCGTTCCAGGATCCCGAACTGTCGGACATCTCTCCTCGATCGGTCGGTGGCCGCGCTCGAACTCCCCGTCCGGCTTCCGTGAGTCGCCTGCCCGCGGGCTCCGCGGCCCGGCTGGACCATGCGCGCGAGCAACGTACATGACCTGTGTGGGCAGTTGCGACAAGCACCTGGTGCGACGACGACGATCCGTCACGCCCTCGATGTGCCTAGGGTGGCAGACATGACGCGGACGGTGGTGACCGGCGGTGCCGGGTTCCTGGGATCGCACCTGTGC
>CALMNS010000426.1 GCA_937871635.1 uncultured Solirubrobacter sp. | reverse complement strand
GGTCAGCCCGGCGGCCGCCAGCGAGGCGGCGCTCGGCTCGGGCTGCGGGACCCAGGGCCCGGGGCGCTCGAGCCCCTCGGGCGGCCCGTCGGGCGACAGGTCGAAGAGCACCGTGGTGAGGTCCACCCCGGAGATCCCGTCGACCAGCGCGTGGTGGGTCTTCGAGATCATCGCGAACGACTCGCCGGCGTCGTCGCCGTGGAGGCCCTCGACGAGCCAGAGCTCCCATAGCGGCTTGGTGCGGTCGAGCGGCTGGGAGAAGATCAAGGCCGTGAGGTCGAGCAGCGCCGCCTCGTTGGAGCCCCGCTCGCCGTCGCGCTCGGGCAGCGCGGCGTGCCGGACGTGGTACTCGAGGTTGAAGCTCGGGTCGTCGATCCAGAGCGGCCGGCCGGTCTCCAGCGGGGGGAAGGCGAGCTTCTGCCGGTAGCGCGGGACGAGGTGCAGGCGCCCGCCGATGTGGGCGAGGAGCTCCTCGATGCCCGGCGGCGCGCCGGAGAAGAGCGCGATCCCGCCGATGTGCATGTGGGCGTTGGGTCCCTCCTGGGCGAGGAACGCCGCGTCCACGGCGGAGAGGCGGTCCAGGTGTCCCTGCGGCACTGGCGACACCAGACGCTGGATACTAGTCCTCGTGAACCTCACCAGAGCCGTGCCCGCGGACACCGCCGCCCTCGCCGAGCGCGCCCGCGCGCACGGCCGTTTCGGCATCGACACGGAGTTCGTCCCCGAGGGTCGCTACCGGCCGCTGCTCTGCCTGGTGCAGGTGGTGGTCGGCGAGGACATCGTCCTGCTCGACCCGCTCGCCCACGGGGGTCGCGGCGACTTCGACCCGGCGCCGATCGCCGGGCTCCTGGCCGATCCGGCGGTCGAGGTCGTCCTGCACGCCGGCCGCCAGGACGTGGCCATCCTGCGCCGCGAGTGGGGGACGGAGGTCACCAGCGTGTTCGACACCCAGGTGGCCGCGGGGTTCGCCGGCTTCGCCGCCCAGGCGGGGTACCTCGGGCTGCTCGCCGACGCGCTGTCCATCCGCCTGGAGAAGTCCGCCTCCTTCACCCGCTGGGACGCGCGGCCGCTGACCGAGGAGCAGCTCGTCTACGCGCGCGAGGACGTCGAGCACCTGCTGCCGCTCGCCGACGACCTGCAGCGCCGGCTGCGAGCGGCGGGCCGGCTCGAGTGGGCGCAGGAGGAGTGCCAGGCGATCGCCGACGCCTCCGACGTCCGCGATCCCGACGAGGTGTGGCGCCGGCTGCCGCGCTCGGCGTCGTTCTCGCCCCGCGACCGCGCGATCGCCCGCGAGCTGGCGGCCTGGCGCGAGGCGACGGCCGAGCGCGAGGACAAGCCGCTCGGCTCGGTGGTCAAGGACCAGACGCTGGCCGAGCTCGTCAAGCGCAAGCCGGCCGACGTCAAGGCGCTCGGGCAGATCCGCGGGATCTTCCCCGACGTGGTCAAGCGGCGCGGGCGCGACCTCATCGCCGCGATCGAGCGCGGGCGCGAGGCCGAGCCGATCGTGCAGGAGGAGGAGGGCGAGCGCCTGCACGCGGAGACCGCGGACGGCCCGACGCTGGCGCTCGCCGAGGCGCTCGTCCGCGCCCGCGCCCTCGAGGCGGGGCTCGCCTACGAGCTGATCGCCGCGCGGGCCGACCTGGCCCGCGCGGCGCAGCGCCTCTGGGACTGAGTGCCGCCGCTCAGCCGAGGGGCATCTCCGCGACGAGGGTGCGCCAGGCCAGGCTGAGCCGGTCGGCCCTGGTGTGCATCTCGACGTTCGGCGTGAGGTACAGGTGCCGGCGCGGGTACCGCTCCAGGATGTCGAGGTCCTCGGCGAGGATCTGGTCCTCGTCCTTGACG
>CALMNS010000425.1 GCA_937871635.1 uncultured Solirubrobacter sp. | reverse complement strand
GTAACGGGGAAGTAAAGCGCTCCTCAGACCCCGGCGGCCCGCCGGGCGGACGCAGCCAGGCCGCCAGGAACCTGGCGATGCGGGCGTTGCGGGCGCTGAGGACGTCCGGGCGGTTCGAGGCCCGCGGATGCCCGAAGTCCCCGAGGTCGAGCGCCACGGGCGCCCGCGGGTCGTTCGCCCGGAGGCGGTTGTAGGCCCGCAGGGCCTGGTCGGCGGGGAAGAGCTCGTCCGTCCAGCCCTGGGAGATGTACAGGGGCGCGGGCCGGCCGCTGCGGATCCCGAGCGCCGAGTGGTTCTGGGCGAGCTCGCCGAGGAGGGTCGACACGTCGGCGCCGTAGGGCTCCCCGCGATCGAGCCGGGCCGCCCAGCCGGCGAGGTCGGCCGCCGGGTCCAGGCCGGCCGGCGCGACGAAGCCGGTCGCCTGCGCCGCGGCGAACAGGGCGTCGACGAACGCCTTGATCGGCACGCCGGGCGGCGACTGGCTGTTCGTCGGCGTCGGGACGAGGGTGTCCCGGAAGCGGCCGTTCGGGACGAGCGCGGAGGCGAGGTCCGACCACGGGATGATCGGCGCCGCCGCGCGGATGGAGAGCGCCGTGCCGGCCGGGCTGCGCCAGGGGGCGTAGGACCCGTCGGGGCGGCGGATGCGGTCGTTGAGGAAGCCGAGGATCATCGAGAGCCCGCCCCCGTAGGACCCGCCGGTCACGCCGATCCGGGCCGGGTCGACGACGCGCTGGTCGACGAGCCGCCCGAGCAGCGCCTGGACGTCGCGGGCCTCGTAGCGCTGGTCGGCGAGCCGGATGTAGCCGCTCGCGCAGTCCGGCGTCCGGGAGTCCGGCGCGCCGCACGAGCGGCCGAAGCCGCGGATCGAGGGCGTGACCACCGCGTAGCCGCGCTGGGCGTAGGCCGTCGTGTTCAGCCCCTGGTCGGCGCTGGGGTCCGTCGACTGGGCGTTGCGCTTGGAGCCGCCGAACCCGTGGAGCATGACCACGGTCGGGAACGGGCCGTCGCCGGTGGCCGGGAGCGTCACGTCCACGTCGATCGGGGTGCCGTCGAACGACGCCACCCGCTGGGCGTCCGTGGCGGTCGGGCAGAACAGCGTCGAGGCCTGGGGAACGCAGGCGTGGCCGAAGGGCCTGGGCGGCGCGGCGCTCGCGACGCCGGGAACGGCGCACAGGGCGATCAGCGCGGCGACGGCGGCCGCCACGCGGGCGATGCGGGACAAGCGGTTCCTCCTGGCGACCGACGGATGGGTCGGGGAACCTAGCGGGCGGCGGGGCGGGACGAGCCGGCGATCGCTCGCAGCCCGTCCGCCAGGTCGGCGCCGGACGGGGATCGATCGGGGTCGAGCAGCCACTGGGCGATGACGCCGGTCATCAGCGCGAGGTTGAGCGACCCGACGGAGCGGATGGCGCCCTCGTCGAGGTCGTCCTCGGGCTGTCCGAGGACCATGGCGGCGAGGCCGGAACGGGCCTCCTGGTAGGCGCTCGTGAGCAGCGCCCGCAGCTCGGGGTTCCGCTCCGCCGCGATGAACGCCTCGAAGCTCGCCAGCAGCAGGGCGCGGTTCTCGACGAACGAGTCCACGACTCGGCTCCACATCGCCTCGAAGCGCTCGAGCGGCGTCTGCCCGGCCTCGCGAAGGGCCCCGCCGCCAACGAGGATGCCCTCGAACCGTTCGCCCCACTCCTCGAGGCCCTCCACGATCGCCGCCGTGAGGAGCGCCTCCTTGGTGCCGAAGTGGTAGCCGATCGAGCCCAGGTTGGTCCCAGACGCCGCCACCAGATCCCGCGCCGTCGTGCGGGCGTACCCCCGCTCGACGATGCACTGCCTCGCTCCGGCGAGGAGCGCCTCACGGTGGCCCATGAGTCGCAGCCTAGACCACCTATACAGGCGTGTAGTACATCTGTATAACTCACGAGATGACGCTTCCACCGATCGAAGTCAGCGGCCTCGTCAAGCGCTTCGGCGCGCAGCGCGCCGTCGACGATCTCTCCTTCGCCGTCCCCGCCGGGCGCGTCGTGGGGTTCCTCGGCCCGAACGGCGCGGGGAAGACCACCACGCTGCGCGTCCTGCTCGGCCTCGTGACCGCAGACGCCGGCGACGCGCGGATCGGAGGACGCCCGTTCGCGGAGCTGGCGCGCCCGGCGGAGACCGTCGGCGCCCTGCTCGACGGCGGCCTGCTCCATCCCGGGCGCAGCGGCCGCGACCACCTGCGGGCGCTCGCCCGGGCGGCGGACCTTCCCGAGGCACGGGTCGGCGAGGTCCTTCGCCTCGTCGGCCTCGAGGCCGCCGCCGACCGCAGGGCGGGCGGCTACTCGCTCGGGATGCGACAGCGGCTCGGGCTCGCGACCGCCCTGCTCGGCGATCCGGCGGTGCTCGTGCTCGACGAGCCGGCCAACGGCCTCGATCCCCAGGGCATCCGCTGGCTGCGCGGCCTGCTGCGGGGGCTGGCCGCCGAGGGCCGGGCGGTGCTCGTCTCGAGCCATGGCCTGGCGGAGGTGGCCAGGACCGCGGACGAGGTCGTGGTCATCCATCGCGGGCGCTCGGTCCTGCAGGCGCCGGTCGCCGAGCTCGGCGACGACGGGCTCGAGGAGACCTTCCTCGCGCTGACCTCCGACGCGCCGGTCGAGGTGGCGGCATGAGGGCGCAGCTCGCCGCCGAGGCGCTCAAGCTCCGGTCCACGCGGACGACCCGCAACGTCGCCCTCGCCGCGCTGGTCATCGTCGCCCTGGGGGCGAGCGCCATGGCGCTGGCCGGCGAGGCCGAGCCCGGCGTGGATCCCGCGCGCCAGGTCTTCTCGCTGGCCGGCGTCGTCCAGACCTTCGCGCTGGTGCTCGGGCTGCTGGCCGTCACCACGGAGTTCCGCCACGGGACGATCACGCCGACGCTGCTCGTCACCCCGCGGCGTGGGCAGGTCGTCGCCGCCAAGCTCGTCGCCCACGTCGGTACGGGAGCGGTGCTCGGGCTGCTGGCCTTCGGCCTCACCGCCGCCATCGCGCTCCCGGTGCTCGACGCCCGCGGCCTGGCCACCGCCCTGTCGGCCGGCGAGGTGCTCGCC
>CALMNS010000424.1 GCA_937871635.1 uncultured Solirubrobacter sp. | reverse complement strand
CCGCCACCCCGGGCGCGCGGGTGGCGCGGGCGAGCCGCGGGGCGGGCGTGCTGGAGGCCGTCGAGGCCTGGCTCGGCCGGCAAGCCGCGTGAGCCTGACCGTCCTGGTCAACGCGGGGCCGTGGCTCACGGTGCCGCCCGGGGGCTACGGCGGCATCGAGAACGTCGTCGCGACGCTCGTACCGGCGCTCCGGGAGCGCGGGGTGCGCGTCGTGCTCTGCGCCGCCGCGGGCTCCACGCTCGAGGTCGACGAGCTCGTCGAGACCGTCCACGAGCCGATGTTCGAGCACCTCGCCGGGCCCTACAACCAGATGATGGGCATCGCCCACGCGCACATGCAGCGGGTGGTCGAGACCCTTCGCGCGCACGGCGACGCGATCGACCTCGTCCACGACCACCTCGAGGTCGTCGGGCCGAGCGTCCTGGCCGCCATGGGCGCCGCCGCGCCGCCCGTGTTGCAGACGCTGCACTGGGACGTGCACAAGCACCCCGACTTCTACGGGCGCTTCGACGGCGGCGGGCGGGTGTTCTTCGTCGGCGTCTCGGACGCCCAGGTCGCCCGGGCGCCGGAGGCCCTGCGACGCCAGGCGCTCGGGGCGATCCCGCTCGCCGTCGACCTCTCGCGGGTCCCATTCCAGCCCGCGAAGGGCCCGCGCTTCCTCGTGCTCGCACGGATCACGGAGATCAAGGGTCAGGACCTCGCCGCGCAGGCCTGCCGCGACCAGGGCTGGCCGCTGGACATCGCGGGTCCCGTCGCCGGCGCGCGCGGCCCGGAGGAGCTGGCCGCGGGGCTCGCCGACCCGGACTCGCCGCTCCACGCGAACGCGGACGTGCGCTTCCACCTCGACCGCGTCGCGCCGCTGCTCGACGGCGAGGACGTCCGCTGGGTCGGCTCCCTCACCGGCGACCACAAGCTCGAGGTGCTCGGCCGCGCCCGCGCGCTCCTGACCCCGATCCGCTGGGACGAGCCCGGCGGGACCGCCGTGGTCGAGGCACTCGCCGCGGGCACCCCCGTGGTCGGCATGGCCCGCGGGGCGCTGCCCATGCTCGTCGAGCACGGCGTGACCGGCTTCCTCGCCGAGGACCCCGCCGAGCTGCCCGGGCTCATGGCCCGCGTCGGGGAGATCGACCCCGAGGCCTGCCGGCGGGCGGCGCAGGAGCGCTTCTCGGCCGGGGCGATGGCCGACGCCTACCTGCGCCGCTTCGAGGAGGTGCTCGCCCGCGCGGCGGGCTAGTCGTTCAGAACGCGAGCACCGCCTGGATGACGTGGCGGCGGCGCGCGGCGACGTCGTGCAGCAGCGCCGCCCCCTCCGCGAAGGGGACGACGTCCGTGATGACGTGCTCGCGGATCGCGTCTCCCCGAGCCCGCAGGAGCGCGATGGTCTCGCGCGAGAGCCGCTCGCGGTCCCAGACGTGGGCCAGGCCGCGCGGCACGCGCCCGATCTGCGCGCAGCGGACCGCAAGGCCGTTGTGGTGGAACTCCTCCCCCAGCCGCAGCTCCGGGGCGCCCGCGGGGTAGAACGCGAGGTCGATCACCGTGGCCTGGGGGCGCAGGCAGCGCAGCGCCTCGGCCAGCGCGGCGTCCTGCCCGCGGCACTGGAAGACCACGTCGGCGCCACGCTGCCCGGCGGCGTGGCGGAAGCGCTCCTTGACCGCCTGCCACGGCGGGCCCTCGCGCTCGTCGATCGCCCAGACGCCGAGGGCGCGCGCCGCCTCCAGCCGCTCCGGCGTGCGGTCGACGATCCCGACCTCCGCCGCCCCGTGCTCCAGGGCGAGCAGCGCGGTGAGCAGCCCGACGGTCCCGGCCCCGACCACGATGACGAGCAGACCCTCGACCCCGTCCCCGAGCCGCCGCACGTCCCCGCGCGTCGCCTCCGCGGCCGCGTGGAGCAGCCCGTTCGCGCAGATGGGCCCCATGTGCGCGGCGAAGACGCCGAGCACCGGGTCGAGCTCCTCCGGCAGCGCGACCATCCGCTCAGTGGCGGGGTCGGCGACGTGCGCTGCGCGGTGGCCGTAGGTCATCGCCACCAGGCCGCCCTCCGCGACATGCGGGGCGCGGCTCTCGACGACGCGGCCGACCTCCATGTAGCCCAGCTTCTCGACGGGATAGGCCGCCGCGGGGCGGTCGGGGCGGAACACGCCGAGCTCGGCGTCCCAGGAGGCGTGGAGGTCCGGGTTGGTCCCCTTGAGGAAGGTGAGCTCCGTCCCCGCGGAGACGCCGGAGAAAAGGGACTCGACGCGCACCCGCCCCTCCGTGAGCTCGGGGAGCTCGACATCGAGCAGCGCCGCCTGCCCTTCGGCCCGGACGCCGAGCGCCTGCGTCCTCATGCGGGCTGCCGCAGGTCGACCGTCCCGTCGCCCGCGGCGGAGCGCGCGAGCGCACAGGCGACCCGGTGGGTCCGCAGCGCGACGTCGTAGGGCGCCCGCACGTCGTCGCCGCGACCTTGCACCGCGTCGACGAACGCCCGGTCGACGCGGCGCTTGGCCTCGTCGGGGTCGATCGAGTGGGTCGCCTCCCCCTCCGCGTCGTGGACCGCGAGCGACGTCTCGGTGATGACGATGCGCAGGCCGTCCGCGACGAGCTCGAGCCCCGCCCGGTGCTTGGCGGGCAGGAGCGAGCTCGCGGCGAGGGAGCCCACCGCGCCGCCGGCGAAGCGCAGGGTGGCGGCGGTGACGTCGTCCACGTCCCCGGGGATCTCGCGCGCGCTCCGGCTGCCGACCGCGTGCACCTCGTCGACCTCCCCGACGAGGTCGCGCATGACGTCGAGCAGGTGCGTGGCCTGCTCCACGAGCTGGCCGCCCGAACGCTCCTGGTGCAGCCACCAGGCCACGGGCGGGACCTTGTCGAGCCAGGCGCCGACGGCGAGCCGGACGGGCCGGCCGTCGAGCAGCTCCCGCGCCCGCTGCACGCCCTCGTGGTAGCGCCAGTGGTAGCCCGTGGCGGTCAGGAGGCCGCGCTCGGCGACGGCGGCGCCAAGCTCCTCGGCCACCTCGATCCCGGCGCCCAGCGGCTTCTCGACGAAGAACGGGATCCCGTGCTCGACGAGCAGCCGCTCGGCGTCCCCATGGGCGAAGGGGGGCACGCAGACGTACACCGCGTCGGGCGCCGCCGCGTCGAGGAGCTCCGGGAGGTCGGTAAACGCCGCAGTCCCCACCTGCTCGGCGACCTTCTCGGCGGTCTGCCTTCGAACATCGACGATGCCGACGATCGAGACGTCCTCCATTGCGCCGAGAACCCAAGCGTGGCGTTCGGCCACGCTTCCGGCTCCGACGAGGGCGATGCGGGTTGGCGACATGGCGTCCTTGGGTACCCGAGAGGGGATGCGAGGACGCTTCAACGCCGGGCGCCCTGGCTTCGGACGGGCGGGGCGGTGGGCTGAGGCCCGTACCTTCCACCACGACCAGCTTCCCCCGGAGCGGGTGGCGGCCGAGCGCGAGGCCACGATCTCCGTCTGCCTGCCGGCGCGGGACGAGGCGACGACGATCGGCCCGATCCTCGACTGCCTCATGCCACTCGTCGAGCAGGACGTCGTCGACCAGGTCGTCGTGGTGGCCGACGGCACCGACGGGACCCACGAGGTCGCGGCCCGCCACGGCGCCGAGGTCCACGACCAGTCCGAGCTCTGCAGTCACCTCGGCCCCGTCCAGGGCAAGGGCGACGCGATGTGGCGGGCGCTTACCGTCCTCGCGGGCGAGGTCGTCTGCTACCTCGACGCGGACTCGGAGCAGTTCGGCTCCCACTTCGCGGCGGCGCTGGCCGGCGCCGTGGCGATCCCGGGGCCCACCGCCTTCGCCAAGGCGTTCTACCGCCGCCCGTTCAAGATCGACGAGGGCACGGAGCAGCCCACGGGCGGCGGCCGGGTCACCGAGCTCACGGCCCGCCCGCTACTGCGGGCCTTCTACCCCGAGCTCTCCGAGGTCCGCCAGCCCCTGGCCGGCGAGATCGCCGCGCGCCGCGACCTCCTGGAGCAGATCCCGTTCTGCCTCGGCTACGCCGTGGACATCGGCGTGCTCATCGACGCCTACGAGCTCGTGGGCCTCGAGGGCATCGCCCAGGTCGACCTCGACGTCCGCCAGAACCGCCACCGCCCGCTCGAGGAGCTCGGCCCGATGGCGGACGCCGTGCTCGCCGGCGTCACGGATCGGCTCGAGCGCAGCGGACGCCTCGAGCCGTCGCCCGGCCACGACCCGTGGCCCGAGCGCCCGCCGCTCGCCGGCCGCTACGCCTGAGCGGCCGCCTGATGTCCTCGTAGCCTGGACCGCCATGCCCGAGCCGCTGAGCCGCCGTCCTGACGTCCTCGTGCTGGCCGGCGGCGGCACCCTCGGCGAGGCGTGGATGCGCGGCCTGCTCGCGGGGGCCGAGGCCGAGTCCGGCGGAGGGCTGGACTTCCGGGCCTGCGAGTACTTCGTCGGGACCTCGGCGGGGTCGATCGTCGCCGCGACGCTGGCCGCGGGGCGGCGGCCCGAGGC
>CALMNS010000423.1 GCA_937871635.1 uncultured Solirubrobacter sp. | reverse complement strand
GGTCCTCGTCGGAGTAGGCGAGCAGGGTGGCGGAGGACGCGTCGAGCAGGCGCCGCGCCTCGGCGACCAGGGTCTCGCCCACCTTGGCCGGGTCGGAGCGCTGGTCGCTGGCCGCGACCAGCCGCGACACCGCCAGCACCCCTTCCACCGCAGCGGGCTCCGGCCGGCGCGGGGGGCGGCCGGGGTCAGGTGGATCGGAGATGTGCGCGCTGCTCACGGACGGTCCTCGGGGTTATCGGCAGGTTCTCTGTACATCTTGAGCCATCGGGGAAGCGTCTAGACTCCGCGGCGCTGGTCGGGAGAGGTGGCCGAGTGGCTGAAGGCACTCGCCTGCTAAGCGAGTATGGGGTTCACACTCCATCGCGGGTTCGAATCCCGCCCTCTCCGTAGGCGGCCTCTACACTGATCGCCGCTGTCTCGCGCCCGTAGCTCAGCTGGATAGAGCGTCGGTCTACGGAACCGAAGGTCAGAGGTTCGAATCCTCTCGGGCGCGCTTGGAAGGTGCTGCACGGCGCTTTCCTTCTCAGTCAAGTCCCGGGAGGTGGTGTAGGAGTTCGGCGCCGCGCTCGTCGGTGTAGTGCGCGGCGGCTCAGGCCCGCATGGAGGGCTGGGGCCTCCTCTGTGGTGTTGCTCTCAATGATCTACGGGACTTCCAGCTGGCGGCCAATGCACCGACGACGTCTCACCTCGCGTGCCGAGCGGGCGTCCCCGGCACGCGCTCAGGCGATGCGTCCCCGTCCGCACACCGGCAGACGGCCCACGACCCGCTCCCCGCGGACGAGGACGTAGCTCTCGTGGAGGTTGATCGTCGTGTCGCAGTGGCTTGGGGTCAGGTTGAAGCGGGCGGCCGACGGGTCCCCGCCGACGATCGTGCCGTGTTCGTCGCCGGCAACCTCGTACCGTGCCGTGCCGTCGGTAACCACGGGTGGCCCGGACTCGGTGGTGACGGCCTTCCAGCCGGCGTCGACGACGAGCGCTCCGGAGGCCTTGCGTGACACGACGCCGCACAGGACGGAGAGCGCGAGGTCGAAGTCCACGCCCTCCACCCCGGCGTAGTGCGCGTCCATGACGGTGTACGAACCCGGTTGGACCTCGGTCGCCAGTCCGTGTTCGATCGCGGAGCGGTACGTGCCGGTACCGGCCGTCGCGACCCCCGCGACCTCGAGGCCTGAGCGGTTGATCGAAGCGCACACGTCAGCGAGGAAGTCGTAGGCGTCCATCGCCCTGCGTCGACGGTCGTGTGCGCCGACGACATGCTGCAAGTGACCCTCGTATCCCTGGACTCCCGCGAAGGTCAAGCCGTCGGTCCGCTCGATGTGGAGGGCGAGTCCGGCGGCGGCCTCTGAAGACTCGACGCCGGCCCGGCACTGTCCGACGTCGACGTCGACAAGCGCCTGGAGGGTCGCGCCACGGGCCGCCGTGCGGCGTCCGAGCTCGGTGGTGCGATCGGCGTCGTCGAGCACCACCGAGACGCGAGCGATCTCCGCGAGATCCAGCAGAGCATCGAACTTCGTGGGGTCCAGCTCGGTGGTGATCAGCACGTCGTCGACACCGCCGTGCACGAGTGCCTCTGCCTCGGACACCTTCGCCGCGCAGATTCCGATGGCGCCGGCCTCGCGCTGCCGCGCGGCGACCCAGGGCGACTTGTGGGTCTTTGCGTGCGGGCGCAAGCCGACGCCTCCAGCGCGGCATTCGGTCGCCATGGCTGCGAGGTTGCGCTCGAGAACGTCGAGGTCAAGCAGCAACGCTGGAGTTGCGACGTCCTCTAGACGACACTCAGACCCCATTGGCTCAATGTATCAGCTAATTTCGTGAGGGTCCGGATTCCAGGGGTAGAGTCGGCCGACCGGCGCCTGCAGGAAGGCGAGCGCGCGCGGGTCGGCGGGCAGGGTGCCCGGGGTGTCGACGTGCAGTATTGCGGCGGCGAGCGGAGCGTAGGCGGCGGCGAAGTGATTCGTCGACTTCAGGACGAGCAGACGCTTGTCGCGCGGGTTCAGACCGAAGGCCGTGAAGAGCTCGGTTCCGAATGCCTGGTCACGGCGACTGGCGACGACGACGTCGATCTCGCCCGGGCAGCGCAGGCAGGCCGCCGCGCCCAGATCGACGTCGACGGCGCCGCTCGTCTGCGGCCAGCGCTGGATCAGGCGCTCGATGACGCCGAGGACCTCGACCTCGACGTCGACGGGCTGGCCAGAGGCCGGTCCGACCTTGCCTCCGAGCCGCATCCGCAGGCGCGCTCCGGGTCCCGCGCTCGAGGCGACCTGCACCGCGACTGGGTCCCACAGCGGAGCGATACCGACGCTGGTCGTGCCTCGGCGCAGCAGCTCCTCCAGGAGGAACGTCGAATCTCCGGCCGCGCCGCCCCCAGGATTGTCGGCCGCGTCGGCGAGGACAACCGTCCCCGCGGTCGCTGCCGCACGGTCGAGCGCCTCCTCGATGGGGAGGGCGTGCAGGAGCACCTCCTCGCGGAGGGCGAAGTAGGTGGTCCCGATCCGTGCTGCGTGCGCTGCGGCGGCTGGCGCGTCGCCGTCGGTCACGACGAGCGTCCGCGCCCCGGCAGCGATGCAGTCGCTGTAAGGGAACCCGTGCGCGAGCGACGCGGACAGGACGTCCGGCTCGCGCTCGGTCCCGTGCAGGACGTCGGCGACGAAGGCCTTCATCGCCGGCGACGTCGTCGGGCAGCCCCCGACCATGCGGCAGTCCCATGTCGCCATCACCGGTCGGATCGTGCCGCGAGCCGTGTTCACCACGAGCCGCATGAGCTCGCGGGCGCGGACGTCGACGTCGACGTGCGGGTACTCCTTGAACGTCACGAGCACGTCGGCGACCTGTACGAGCTCGTCGGGGAGGTCGCAGTGGAGGTCCAGCAGTGAGCCGATCGCGACGTTGGGACCGACGAGCGCGCGGACGGCCGTGAGCAGGTCCGATTCGCAGTCGGTGACGCCGCTGGCCGTCATCGCCCCGTGCAACGTCATGACCACCGCGTCGAGCGGCAGGGCCGCGGCGATCTCCTGGAGGACTCGCTCGCGAAGCGAGCCATACGTGGCGGCGCTCATCAAGCCGGCCGGCTGTGCGGCGGCGAAGCTGCCCGCGACGAGGACGCAGTCAAGCTTCGCGGCGACGCCGGCGTAGGCGTCGATCGTGGAGCCGTAGAGCAGTTGGGCTCGCATAGCCGGCGAAGCGTGGGGCGGGACGACCGTGAAGTCGCTGACGCCCGTGGGGATGGGCGAGAAGGTGTTGGTCTCGGTGACGACGCCGCCCGCGAAGACGCGCAAGGACATGGAAGGGCGCTCCAATGCGTTAGGTTGATCTTTTGACACATTACTCTTTGGGAGCGCGATGAAGGCCTTTGACCACGCGATCGCGCGCGTGCCCTACGGCTACGAGCACCGGCGTCCGATGATGGAGCTCGACTTCGCCGTCGACGAGTTCCGCAGGCGGCTAACTGGGATGCAGCAGGCGATGGGACAGCGAGGATTCACCGCGCTGGTGATCGCCGGCGCCGGTGAGCGATCCAGCGACGTGCGGTACGTCAGCGGCTTCGCCAACGGCTGGGGCGAAAGTGTCGTCGTCGTGCCCGATGCCGCCGATCCGGTGCTGCTGACCAACGGGATCTTCCACGGTGAGCCCATGCACTCGAACGTCCAGACGACGTGGCTGCGCGATGTGCGAGCCGTGCCGCATCCGCGTTCGACGGGTGCGCCGCCCTCCACGCTCGCCGACGCGCTCCTCGAGGCGCTCTCAGTCGTGGCGCTCCCGGCGGCATCGATCGGGTTGGTGGGCTTCGACCACCTGCCGGCGCAGCTGCACGGCCTTCTTGTCGACCGCCTCAGTCGCTACGAGACGGCTCCGGCAAGTGACATCCTCTCGCGACTGCGGTCCATCAAGAGCCCGGCGGAGCTCGACCTGCTGCGCCTCCTCGGCCAGGCCACCGCCCGCGGGCTCGAGGCGGGGCTGAGCGCCGCGGGTCCGGGTGTGACAGAGCACGAGCTGGCGGGCGCCATGCAGGGCCCCTGCGTCGCCGGCGGAGCAGACCGTGTGACGTTGAACTTCGTCGCCGCCGGGCCTCGCAGCGCGATGAAGAACGTGTGGCCGCGGCGGGGCAAGCGGCTCGTGCCCGGTGAGCTGGTGATGCTTGACTGCTGCGCGCAGCTCGCAGGCTACTGGTCCGACATGGCGCGGAACACGGTCGTCGGAACGGCGAGCCCCGACCTCGAACGCTTGCTCGAGGTCTCGCTGGAGGCGCAGCAGGCCGGTCTGGACGAAACCCGTCCAGGGGCGGAGGTCGCGGCGGTCGTCGGCGCCATGAGCGCCGTGGTCGAACGCAGCGGGTTCGGCGCGTGGGATTGGAGCGCCTGCCACGGTGGCGGGCTCGACCTGGTCGAGGCACCGTTCTTCGTCCCCGGCAACCGGGCGCCCCTCGAGCCGGGAATGACCTTCTACGTCGAGCCGATGATCATCGTCCCCGGCGTGGGGACCGCGTGCGTGGAGGACATGGTCTGCGTCACCGACACCGGCTACGAGAACCTCACCCCGTGCCGTCGGCGCGCGTGGTGAGCGGATCGGCTCCGGCCGCGTCTCGCGTGAAGTTCCCGATGTGCTCGAGCATGGCCATGCGGGCCTGCTCGGCGTTCCCGTCGGCGATCGCCTCGAGCACCGGGCGAACGCCGACGACGGGCGCGTCGGTGAACGCCCCCGGCGTGTCGACCACCATGCGCCGGAGGCTCGCGAGCATCGCCCGTACGAACGCCACGCTGGCGCGGTTGCCGGTGGCCTCGGCGACCGCGACGTGGAACTGCTCGTCGATGTCCAGCATCGCCGTCGTCGGGCCGCCGGCGCCGTCCTCGAGAATGACCGCGTCGTAGCTGTCCACGATGGCCGTCAACGGCTGCAGGTCCGCCTGCGCCGCGCGCTCGGCGGCCCAAGCGGCGTTCTGGGATTCGATGACGCTGCGCATCTCGAGCATCTCGGCAATGGAGACGTTCTCCATCTGCAGCAGAAGATGGAAGTGGTCGGTGAGCGGCCGGGAGTCCATCTCCGCGACGATCGCTCCGCCCTGGGAGCCGCGGCGGACCGTGACGAGCCCGTCGCGTTCGAGGATCCGGAGCGCTTCGATCACGCCGTTGCGGCTGATCTGGAACTGTCGAGACAGCTCGACGGTTGACGGGAGGCGGTCACCCGACTTGAGCCGTCCATCGAAGATCGCTTCTCGGAACTGCTCGACGATGGCGCCGGACGCCCGAACTGGTTTGGCCGCGCCGAAGACCACGGGCGAGACGGCGCGCGGGTCGGGCGAGGCGTTATCGGCGCGGCGCGGCATCGACTTGTCTCGTGGGCTTGACGATAGGCACGGCGACAGGCTAACGTCCCTCAAGGTTGATCTATTGAAAGATCAACTGTAGAGGGAGAGGCCATGACGTACACCATTCAGCATCTGACCTTCGGCTCAGTTCTGGTGCCGCCGGCGTTCGCGGTTGCCGGGGTCGGCGACGGGTCGCCGCCCCGCGAGGTGCCCATCTACGGTTTTCTGCTCCTTGGTGGTGACGCCCCCGTCCTGGTCGACGCGGGGCTTCGCAGCGTCGAGGTCTATGAGCGCGGCGGGCCGCCCGCACGGATCGCCGATGGCTGCGACCTCGAAAGCCAGCTCGGTCGCCACGGCGTCGAAATCGGGGACCTGGGTTGCGTGCTCATGACGCATCTCCATGTCGATCACACCGGCCATCTCGAATCGATTCCGATGTCGACGCCGGTTGCCGTGCAGCGGGCTGAGATGAGCCACGCGTTCTCCGGACTTCAAGGACTGGCCTACTGCCAGGAAGACCTTCACCACCTCGTGGACCGTTCGTTCACGCGGGGCGCCTTGCGGTACCTCGACCTCGACCTGACCGGGGACATCGAGGTTCTCGACGGCGTGGTGTGCACGCACGCCGGAGGCCATACGCCCGGATCGATGAACCTCGTGGTCGAGACGGCAGGCGGACCCGCCTGCATCTGCGGCGACCTTGTCTTCGACGTGGACAGCGCGCTGGTCGAGCCGCTCGGCCAGATCGCCGCAGACGAGCCGGCGGTGACCGGCATGTGCGCTCTGTCCAAGCGGGACGAGATCGCAGCGATCAAGAAGAGCTTGCGCCATCCGCTGATCGTTCCCTCCCATGACCTGCCGGCCGCGGTCGAACATGGTCGCGTCGTCGAGCGCTTCGAAGAAGCGGCGTTCGCGTCGCCGGTCGACTACCAAGCGGCTGGCTCCCCCGTCGCCTAGGGCCGCTTTGGCCAGAAGGGCGAGTCAGAGGCCGAAGAAGACCGTCTCGCGCTGCCCCTGAAGATGGATGTCGAAGCGGTACCCGCGATCCTTGGGGTACTCGCTTGATTCGAGCGATTGGGTGCACCCCCGCGTCGTCTGGTGCGTAGGCGGCGCGGTCCGTCGCCTTCGTTCCGGCAAACGCCAGCAGCCGACCGAGCACCAGGCCCGCGGGTCCGCGCCGATGATGGCGACCTGGGTGCGCTGCGTTCTCATCGAACTCGGCCTCCTCTCTCCGCACCTCGGCCAGTTCGTCGCGGCATGTCGCTGACGCGCCGTGACGGCGGGCCCGAAGTCCGTAATGACCGGGGGGTTGACTTCCGCGCTCGGTTAAGCGTAATCTATTATAAGTTCAACTTTTGGCCCCTTGGTGGGGCTTCGTCAAGGACGGGGGAGATGCCACATGAAGCACCGAAAGGGCCCTGCGGGCCCTCGCTGGTTCGCGCTCGCGGCCCTCGCCGCTACGGCGGTCGCCGGCTGCGGATCCGACGACACCGCTTCGAGCGCACAAAGCGCGGGCCCCATCAAGCTCGGCATGATCCAGGTGCTTTCCGGCCCGGCGGCAGCCGCTGGCACGGCAGAGCGCAACGGGTTCGAGCTCGCGGTCGAGCGCGTCAACGCGTCTGGCGGCATCGCCGGCCGCAAGATCGAAGTCGTCGCGCAGGACAGCGCCTTCGATCCCAACAAGGCGGTCAGCGCCTACCGGCGACTGAGCGACGACCAGGACATCGTCGCGATCTTCGGCCCGACCACCGGCACCGAAGCACAAGCGATGGCCCCCATCGTGCAGCGGGGTGACGTTCCCGTCGTCGCCGGCGTGAGCTCGGCGATCGACGATCGCTACCTCGACAACCTGTTCATCTCGGCCCCGAAGATCGAGCTCGAGGGCGAGTTCCTCGTCGACAAGCTGGTCGAGCTCGGACACAGCCGGGTCGGAATGCTGTCGACCACCGACGCGCTCGGTAAGGACTTCGCCGCGGCGATCAAGGCGGACGGGCGAGTCCAGGTCGTCGCCGAGGAGACCATGCCGGTCGACGTCAAGGACGTCACGCCGCAGCTCACCAAGCTGCGCTCCAACGACCCGGAGGCAGTCGTTCTCATCGGCTCGCCGCCCAACGCGGGGCTCGCCGTCAAGGCCGCCGGAGAGCTTGGCCTCCGGGTACCGATCATCAGCGGCCCTCCCGCCCTGAGTCCCGACAACTTGACCGCCGCGGGCGAGTCGCGCGCACTCAAGAGCTGGCGAATTCGCGGCTACGTGGACCCCGAGAACCCGTCACCCGAGCAAGCGGACGGCGTGAAGGCCTTGACCGAGGCGTTCCCCGATGACCCGCTGCTGTTCACGTCAGCCGGCTGGGACTGCGCCCAGATCCTGCTCCAGGGACTGCGCAACGCCGGCAAGGACATCTCCCGCGAGAGCCTGATGGCGGGTCTCGAGAAGGTGGAGACGAACGGCGTGGGCGGCACGTACCGATTCACGCGCGACGAGCACTACGGCCGGCAGAAGGGAACGTCGCCGTGGTTCGTGCCGGACGGTAAGCGCTTCGTGGCCGAGAAGAATGGCTCATGAGTGGCCCGGAGATCCTGCAGTTCACCTTCTCCGGGCTGACCCTCGGCGGCGTCTACGCGCTCATCGCCCTTAGCCTGACCATCACCTACAACGGCTGCGGCGTGGTCAACTTCGCGCAAGGCGAGTTCGTGATGGTCGGAGGGATGACGGCGGCCACACTCGTGACCGCCGGGGTACCGCTGGCTGTCGCGTGTCTGGGTGCCCTGGCGGCAGCGGTGGCGACGTCAGCCGCGCTCTACGGGCTGACGCTTGCGCCACTGCGCCGGCCCAGCCCCACGACGATGATCCTGATCACGATCGGAGCCGGGCTCGTGATCACCAGCATCGCCCAGTACGTGTTCGGAACCGCTTCGAAGAGCCTCGGCCCGTTCATCGGAGCTGACCCGTTCCGCGTCGGTGGGGCGGTGATCTCCACCCAGGCGATGCTGGTCATCGTCGTGACCATCGCGCTGATGGCCGCCCTGTACGTCTTCTTCCGGCGCACGACGCCTGGACGTCAGTTCATGGCGGCTTCGGAGAACCGCGAGGGTGCGCTGGTCGTGGGCATCGACGTGCGCGCCATCAGCTGGGGAGCGTTCCTCCTCGCTGGGCTCCTCGGAGCGGTGGCCGGCGTGCTCATCATTCCGGTGACCTCGATGACCTACGGCGTCGGGCTGCCGTTCACGATCGCCGGCGTCACCGCGGCCGTCCTCGGCGGCTTCGGCAACACGGCGGGTGCGGTGATCGGCGGGATCGCGCTTGGCCTCGTGCAGGCGTACTCGGCCGCGGTGGTGTCGTCGGGCTATCAGGCCCTCGTCCCGTTCGTCGCGCTGAGCATCGTCCTCATCGTCCGTCCCGGCGGCCTTCTCGGTTCTCGTGCGCTGGCTCACTGACCACCGCTCGCCCGTGTCGGGCGCGCTCGTGCTCGCGGGCCTTGCGGCGTTCCCGCTGCTCGTCACGACCCAGTTCTGGATGAACATCGCGGTGATGGCCTGCATCTACGCGATCGCCTGCCTGGGGTTGACCCTGCTGTACGGCCTCGGCCGGCAGCTCTCCTTCGGCCAGGCCGGGTTCTACGGAATCGGCGCGTACGTCTCGGCGATCCTCGCCGTCGAAGCCGGGGTCAACGTCTGGCTCGGGATCCTCGCCGGCGCAGTGGCCGCCGCGGCGATCGCCTACGCGATCGGTCGCCCGATCCTCCGACTGAACCTCCTCAGCCTCGTCATGGTCACCATCGCCTTCAACGAGATCGTCCTCGTGTTGTTCGAGGAGCTGGCCATCACCGGCGGTCCGAACGGCGTCGCGGGCGTGCCACCCCCGTCCGTAGGCGACTTCTCCTTCGAAGCGCTGCGCGACTACTACTGGCTCGTCCTCGGGGTCGCCGTGGTGGTGTACCTCTTCACCCGCAACGTCGCTCGCGGCGCGTACGGACGACGGTTGCAGGCCGCAGGGATCGGTCCGCGCGCCGCGCAGTCGGTCGGCGTCGACATCGCCCGCACGCGCGGCCTCGCCTTCACCTTCGCCGCCTTCCTCGCCGGTCTGGCCGGTGCGCTCTTCGCGCACTACAGCCTCTTCATCGGACCAGAGGGCTTCTCGATCCAGTTCTCCCTGCTCCTGGTGCTCGCGGTGTGCATCGGCGGGTCGCACAGCGTTGTCGGGGCCGTGCTGGGGGCCGCATTCATGGCCAGCGTGCCGCTCTATCTCGGCGGCTCGGGGGCGTCGGCGACGCTCCTCTATGGCCTGCTGCTCACGCTCGTGTTCATGGTCGCGCCGCGGGGGCTCGTCGGAGTGTGGGAGGCGGCGCGCGACCGCACACGACGGCCTCTCGAGCCGGAGGTGAACGGATGAGCGCGCTCCGGCTGGAGGACGTCAGCGTCCGCTTCGGCGGTCTGCAGGCCCTCGATCGCGTCTCGTTCACGGTGCCCGCCGGCGCGGCAGTCGCCTTGATCGGGCCCAACGGCGCCGGCAAGACGACGTGCTTCAACGTCACTTCCGGCTTTCAGGCGCCCAGCTCGGGGCGCGTGCTGCTGGGCGACGACGACGTGAGCGACCTGCCGGCTCATCGCAGGTCCGGTCTCGGCAGGACGTTTCAGATCACCGAGCTGTTCGGCGAGATGACCGCGCGCGACAACGTGCTTCTCTCGTTCGACCGCGACGGTGCGCCCGGCCTGCTTCGCAGCGGCCTGGCCCGGCGCGCGGCCAGGCGGATCGAGCGCGAGCATCGCGAGCAGGCCGACGAGCTCCTCACACGGATGGGCCTTGAGGGGATTGCCGACCGCCGCGCGGCCTCGCTCTCGCTCGGGCAGCAACGGCTCGTCGAGCTCGCGCGGGCGACCGCGCAGAAGCCCCGGCTGCTGCTCCTCGATGAGTCCGCCTCGGGTCTGGCCGGCTCCGAGATCGACGATCTGCTCTTCCACGTGGACCGTCTGCGTCAGGGCGGTTGTGCGCTGTTGGCCGTGGAGCACGACATGCGGTTCGTCCAGCGGATCGCTGATGAGCTCGTGGTCCTCAACTTCGGCGAGGTCATCTTCCGCGGCTCGATCGCTGCCGGTCTCAACGACGACGCCGTGATGGCGGCCTACCTGGGAACCGTCAGCCATGCTGACCGTTAGCGGCCTGTCGGTCGACTACGGACGGGCGCGGGCCGTCCGTGACGTAAGCCTCACCGTGCGCGCCAGCCAGTCGGTGACGATCATCGGCGCCAACGGGGCGGGGAAGACGACGCTGCTCCGCGCGATCTCGGGACTCGAGCGCTGCTCGGCCGGCAAGGTGACCCTGGCCGGCGAGGACGCCACCGGCGCCCCGGCGCACACGATTGCGCGGCGAGGCGCGTTGCACGTGCCCGCGGGTCGCCAGCTCTTCGCGAACATGTCCGTCGCCGACAACCTCGGTCTCGGAGCCAGCGCGCGCGCCAAACGATCGCCGGATGAGATCGAGGCCGACCTCGAACAGCTCCTCGACCTGTTCCCGGTGCTGCGCCGCCGGTACGCGCAGGCGGCCGGTACGCTGTCGGGCGGCGAGCAACAGATGCTGGCGATCGCTCGAGCGCTCATGGCGCGTCCGCGGCTCCTGCTGCTCGACGAGCCATCCCTCGGCCTGGCGCCGCTCGTGCTCGATGAGATCCTCGAGTCCCTGCGACGGCTGCAGGCGCAGCGGCAGCTCGCGATCCTGCTCGTCGAGCAGAACGCGCATTTCGCGCTTGAGTTCGCGTCGTACGCCTACGTGCTGGAGGGTGGTCGAGTCGTTGGCGAGGGCGCCACTGAGGAGCTCCGCCGACGTGACGACATCCAGGCCCTCTACTTCGGGGTTGAGACGGTATGAGCGCGCTTCGTGGCGTCGACCACGTCGCCATCGTGGTGCGGTCGATGGAAACGGCGTTGGCGTACTTCGTCGACCGGCTCGGATTGCCGGTCGTCAACGACGTGACCTACGAGCATCCGCCGGCGCGGATGGTGTTCGTCGACTGCGGCAACGTGCGGCTGCAGCTCATGCAGCCGACCGGTCCGTCGCCGCTGCGGGCGGCGCTCGACGAGAACGGGGAAGGGATGCACCACCTGGCCTTCGCCGTCGACGACGCCGAGGCCAGCGCCGCGGCGCTGGCCGAGCCGGGAACCGAGCCGCCGGAGGTCACGCGTGGGGTTCAGCGCTCGGCGTTCGTCTCCCGCACACCACGCTTCGGCGTGCTCGTGGAGTGCACCGAGCCGGAGGGCGCCTGATGGACTACGAGAAGGCTCGCGCCGGGGGGAGCGCGGCGAGATCTGCCTGCGCCCCCGCTCAACATCGCCAAGTGGGGGAGCGCCGAGGCTTACCGGGCGGCGTTCGGAGGCGCCCCTGGCGACCGCGGCCAGGGCACCGGTGTGAAGTTCTCCCCGGGACTCTTCGAACCGTTCCTCGACATCGGGAGGCGGTCCTGATCCGGCCGGACGACGTCCGGCAAGGCGAGCCTCCGACACGGACTGCTCGCTGTCGGCGAGGACGCGAGGGGGGCGTCGACGCCTGACTCGTGCTCGTTCCCGGAGGGTGCTTGCCCTTGGTCGACTTCCGCCTTGCTCGCTCGTAGACTCCCGTGGGGTCCGTGCTGAGCGACGACCCGATCGCCGAGGCGCGGCGCCACTGGGAGGCCCGCTGGGGTACGAGGCCGGCCCAGGCCATGGCGGCGATCACCTCGATCGTCCGTGCCCAGCAGCTCCTGCTCGCGCGCTACGAGGAGCTGCTCAAGCCGTTCGGGATCACCTTCGCCCGTTACGAGCTGCTGATGCTGCTGTCCTTCACCCGTGAGGGCGAACTGCCCGTGGGGAAGATCGGGGAGCGCCTGCAGGTGCACCGCAGCTCGGTGACCAACGCCGTCGACAAGCTCGTCGCCGGAGGCCTGGTCGCCCGCCGCCCGCACCCCCGCGACGGCCGCGCGAGCCTGATCGCCCTGACGCCCGCGGGGCGCGACGTCGCCCAGCGCGCGACCGCGGTGCTCAACGCAGAGGAGTTCGTCGTGACCGCGCTCCCGGCCGAGGATCTCGAGGCCCTCACGCGCATCCTCACCACGCTTCGACGTGATGCGGGGGACTTCGCAGGCTAAGATACGTGGACGTCCACCTAGTTTGCGAGGCCCGCGCGATGTCCACCACTGTTCCGACCGCCTTCGACGAGTGGCTCGCCGCGTACCGACGGGTCCCCGAGCGCGACGCGAGCTTCACGACGCTCTCCGGCGAGGACGTCGACCCGCTCTACACCGCGGCGGACCTGCCCGACGAGGAGCGCATCGGCCTCCCGGGACAGTTCCCCTACACGCGCGGCATCTACCCGTCGATGTACCGCGGGCGCGTGTTCACCATGCGCCAGTTCGCGGGCTTCGGCACCGCGGCGGAGACCAACGAGCGGTTCCGCTACCTGCTCGACCACGGGCAGACCGGGCTGTCGACCGCATTCGACATGCCGTCCCTCATGGGCCACGACTCGGACTCGCCGTCCTCGCTCGGGGAGGTCGGCCGCGAGGGCGTGGCGATCGACACGGTCGACGACATGGAGACGCTCTTCAGCGGGATCGACCTCGCCGACGTCTCGGTCTCAATGACGATCAACGCTCCCGCGGCGATCATGCTCGCCTTCTACGTCGTGGCCGCCGAGCGCCAGGGTGTCGGGCCCGAGCGGCTCAACGGCACGATCCAGGCCGACATCCTCAAGGAGTACATCGCTCAGAAGGAGTGGTGCTTCCCGATCGACGACGCGATGCGCCTGCTCGGGGACATGATCGAGTACTCCACGAACGAGATGCCGCGCTTCAACTCCGTCTCGATCAGCGGCTACCACATCCGCGAGGCCGGCTCGACGGCCGCGCAGGAGCTCGCCTTCACGCTGAAGAACGGGCTGACCTACGTCCAGGAGGCCGTGGAGCGCGGCCTCGACGTCGACGCGTTCGCCCCGCGGCTGTCGTTCTTCTTCAACGCGCAGATCGACTTCTTCGAGGAGATCGCCAAGTACCGCGCCGCGCGCCGGATCTGGGCGCGCGAGCTGCGCGACACCTACGGCGCCAAGGACGCGAAGTCATGGCTGATGCGGTTCCACACCCAGACCGCCGGGGTGTCGCTCACCGCGCAGCAGCCGCTCAACAACATCGTGCGCACGGCGATCGAGGCGCTCGCGGGCGTGCTCGGCGGGACGCAGTCGCTGCATACGAACTCCTACGACGAGGCGCTCGCGCTCCCCACCGAGGAGGCGGTCCGCATCGCGCTCCGCACGCAGCAGATCATCGCCCACGAGACCGGGGTGACGAACACGATCGACCCGCTCGGCGGAAGCTACTTCGTCGAGGCGATGACCGACGCGATCGAGGCCAAGGCGTACGAGTACTTCGCGAAGATCGACGAGCTCGGCGGGATGGTCCAGGCCGTCAAGCTGAACTACCCCCAGCGCGAGATCGCCGACGCCAGCTACGAGCTGCAGACGGAGATCGACGCCGGCCGCCGCATCGTCGTCGGGGTCAACCAGTACACCGAGGGCGACGACGGCCAGACGCCGATCCTGAAGATCGACCCGGCGCTCGAAGGCAAGCAGATCGCTCGCGTGCGCGCCGTGAAGGCCGCGCGCGACTCCGCCGCTGTGGAGGCCTGCCTGGCGCGAGTGCGTGCCGACGCCGCGAACCCTGGCGTCAACCTCATGCCCGCGCTCCTCGACGCGGCCCGCGCGCACGTCTCGGAGGGGGAGGTCGTGCTGGCGCTTCAGGAGGTCTGGGGCTCCTTCACCGAATCCCCGGTCTTCTAGCGCGCCGTCCGGCGGACGGTCCGGCGATTGCCAGGGACCGGGGGGTGCGGCCAGTGAGGCGCTCCGGACGCCTTGCGTGAGACAACGCCGCACAGGACCGAGAGGGCGAGGTCGAGGTCCACGCCCTCCAGCTCGGCGTGGTGCGCGTCCATGACGCGATGTGGAGGGCGAGTCCGGCGGCGACCTCTGTGGAGTCGACACCGACCCCGGCACTGTCCGACGTCAACGTCGACAAGCGCCTGGATGGTCCGCCTCAGCGCCTCCGCGTACCCGTGCAGGATCGAGTTCGTCGACGACCTGCCGAAGACGCTGACGGGCAAGATCCGCCGCATCGAGCTGCGCCAAGCGAGGAGGCGGCGGCGCGCTCGGCCTAGCTCCTGCGCGCCGGCTGGACGCCGTCCGGCGCGGCGCCTGATCGCCGCCCCTCACGCCGCCTCGGGGCGCGGGTCCCGTCGGGCGTCGCGGGCGGCTTGCCGGCGCGGTTGGCGACCACCGTCCCGAGCGACTTGGTCAGCCGGGCCCGCTCCCGGGCACCGAGGGCGGCGAACTCGTCCTCCTCGATGCGTCGCATGGCGACCTCGACGCGGGCGAGCAGCGTCTCGCCGTCGTTGGTGAGGCGGACGAGCAGCGTCCGGCCGTCGGTGGGATCGGGCTCGCGGTGCAGCGCTCCGCGGCGCTCGAGCTCGTTGACCGTGGCCACGAAGGTTGCGTGATCGACGCGGATCTGCTGCTCGAGCCGTGCCTGCCGGATCGGTGCGACCTCGGCGAGGGTGACGAGGACGGCGTGGTGGGCGGGGCGGAGGTCGAAGCCCTTGAGCTCGCGCTCGTAGCGCCGCGTCAGCCGGTCCGCCAGCCAGGTCACCAGGAAGCCCGGTGAGTCGAAGAGCGCCGCGGGGATCGGCGCAGGGAGCGAGAGCCGGATCGAGGGCATCCGCCAACCATAGCTGAACGGTTGTGCGCCGACTAGTCGTTTCACAACTGGTTGCAGTGCTACCATTTTCTTATGGATTCGAAACCGGTCACCAGCGGCAAAGCCCGTTCCACCGTCGGCTTGGTTCGTGTCGCGATCGCCGTCGCGCTGCTACAGGCGATCTTCGTCCTGGCCTACGTCCTCCCCGGCCGCGATGCTCAGCCGCACGATCTCCCGGTCGCGGTCGTCGGCTCGACCGCCGTGGCCGCGCAGGTCGGGGCGCGCCTGGAGAAGGAGGACTTCAGGGTCGTCGAAGCCGGCGACGCTGCCGCGGCGCGCCGGCTGATCCTCGACCGCGAGGTCTACGGAGCGCTCCTCCTCGACGGCCGCCGTCCCGGCGCCCTGACCGCGTCCGCGGCGAGCATCGGCGCGTCGCAGGTCGTCACCGCCCTGGCGGCCTCGGCCGGGGTCCCCGCCGAGCAGATCGAGGATGTTGTGCCGCTCACCGCCAACGACTCGCGCGGCGTGGCGTTCACCCTCCTCGCGCTTCCGCTCGTCATCACGAGCGTCCTCGGCGCCCAGCTCGCGTTGCTGCTCCTCGGCGGACGGATCTCGCTGCGCACGCGCGTGCTCTCGATCGCCGGCGTGGCGGCGGCCGCCGGGCTCTCGACGGCGACCATCGTCGGCCCGTGGTTCGAGATCGTCCCGGGCAACTTCCTGGCCGAAGCGGGCCTGCTGGCCCTCGCGGTGGCGGGGCTGCTGCTGGTCTCGGGCGGTCTCATCCGCCTGCTCGGCCCCGCCGGCCTCGGTGCCTCGTTCTTCCTGTTCCTCGTCATCGGCAACCCCGCGTCCGGAGCGACGAGCGCGCCCGAGCTCATCCCGGCGCCGTGGCAACAGATCGGCGCGCTGATGCCGCCCGGGAGCCTCGTGACCGCCCTGCGCGACGTCGCCTACTTCGACGGGGCAGCGCTGGCCAAGCCGGTGCTCGCCCTCATCGCCACCGTACTCCTCGGGATCGCCCTCGAGGTCGCGGCCGAGCGCCGCAACTCCGCCCGCTCGAACTCCAAGGAAGAGGTGCAGGATGTCCACGCACGTCACTGATCCCGCCCGGCCGCTGGCCGGCAAGGTCGCCCTGATCACGGGGACGGCGGGAGCCCAAGGGCGCGCCGCCGCCCTGCTCTTCGCCGAGCGCGGCGCCCGGATCGCCGGCTCTGACATCGACCCCCAGGGCAACGAGCAGACCGCCGCGCTCGTGCGCGCCGCCGGTGGCGAGATGCTCGCCACCGCCCCCGCCGACATCAGCGCACCCGAGGGCGCCCAGGCGTGGATCGACGCGGCCGTCGGCGCCTTCGGCCGCATCGACGTCCTCTACAACAACGCGTCCGCCCCGCGCTTCGGCACGCCGCCGGACGTCACGCCCGAGGACTGGGCGTTCTCCAACCGGCACGAGATCGACATCGTCTGGTTCCCGACCCACGCCGCCTGGCCGCACCTCGTGGCCGCCGGCGGCGGCAGCATCATCAACGTCGGGTCGGTCTCGGCCATCCGCGTCACCCGCGCGTTTCCTCAGCTCCCGCACGGCACGGCCAAGGGCGCGGTGCAGTCCATGACCATCCACCTCGCCGCGGCCGGCGGGCCCCACCGCATCCGGGCCAACGTGATCCTCCCCGGGCTCACCATGGGTGCGTCGACCGACCGTCTCTTCGCGACGCCGGACGGCCCCGGCCACCACATCGCGGCCGGGAACCCGCTCGGGCGGGTCGGCCTCCCCGACGACGTCGCCAAGCTCGCCGCCTTCCTGGCCTCCGAGGACGCCTTCTACCTCAACGGCGCCGCGATCCCGCTCGACGGCGGCCAGTCGATCGTGGCCTGAGCCGCGACGGCCCTTCGTGCCGAGACGGACCTCACTTGGTCGTGACCTCCCCGATCGGGTTCGTGCCCGCGGTGAACGCGTCGCGCGCTGTCTGCCAGGCGGGGTTTCCGGGATAGAGCTCGGTGCGGAGGTAGGCGGAGGTGAGGCGGTGAACGGCGGTGACCCGCTCGGGGTTTTCGTCGGTGGTTTCAGCGGCGTCGTAGCCGGAGATTCCGCCGAGTCCGTGCTCTGCGTTGTAGATGGTGAGCAGTGTCTTGGGGGCGGGAGCGAGGTGGTAGGGATCGGCGTGCCAGTCCGGGCCCGCGACGGTCAGGTGGGCAGAGGCGTCCTTGTCTCCGGCGACGACGAGCGCGGGCGTGGTCATCTGCGAGAAGTCGGTGGTGAGGAAGAAGGCGTAGTGCTCGGCGACGAACTCGGTGACGGCGTCGCCGCCTCGGCCGGGCGCGGCGAGGAGTACGCCTGCCTTGATCCGCGGCTCGCCGAGGTTCACTTCGGTTCCGTCGTGCGGGTCGGTGAGCCGCGCGCCGAGGAGCAGGCTGGCGGTGTGCCCGCCCATCGAGTGTCCGGCGACGGCGACCTTGCTGGGGTCGAGGCGTCCGGCGAGTTGCGGGACGGCGGCTTCGATTGCGTCGAGCTGGTCGAGGATGCGGGTCATGTCCTGGGCGCGTGATCGCCAGTACAGCGGCGCCTCGGGGTCGTCTGAGTCGAGGTTGAGCGTCGTTGAGCTGAGGTGGGTCGGTTGGATGACGACGAAGCCGTCGGCTGCCCAGGCGTTGGCGAGCGGGCCGTAGCCGTTGAGTGAGGAGAGGTTGTTCGAGTAGCCGTGTCCGTGCGAGAGCAGGATGATCGGCAGTTCGCTTCCGGTCACGGGCGCGGTGACGCGGAGCTGGAGATCCACGGCGCGGTCGGGAGCCGGCAGCACGATCGGACTGACCGAGAGGACGGGGGTGGGCGTGCCGACGGCGGTCGCGTCGGTCGGGATGGCGGAGGTGCTCATGGTTCGGACGCCTTTCGGGAGTGATTCCGCAGGTCGCGGATAAGGTGTCCACTTAGTGTAGCGGATAGGTTATCCGGAAGCCCTTGAACCCGCGCATCCCGGCCTCATCTGGTGAATCGAGGCGGACGCTCCGGGTACGCAGATCGTCGATGACGAGCAGCAGCTACTGGTCGTTCCTCGCCTTCGCCACGGTGCTGGTGCTCGTCCCGGGCCCGGATTTCGCGGTGGTCATGAAGAACTCCCTGGCGGGCGGCAGGCGGCGTGGCGGGTGGACCGCGGTCGGCGTGGCAACGAGCAACGCGGTCCAGGGCGCCGCCGCGGCGGTCGGTCTCGGCGCGATCGTGCTGCGGTCTCAGCCGCTGTTCGAGCTCATCCGCTGGGCCGGGGTGGCGTACCTGGCCTATTTGGGCGTGCAGGCCTTGGCCACGGCGTATCGAGGCGCGGCGCCGGAGCTCGGCGAGGGGGGTGCCGATCGATCCGATATGACCCGCGGGTTCCGCCAGGGGTTCCTGTCGAACATCACCAACCCGAAGGTGCTGGTCTTCTACATCGCCGTCTTGCCGCAGTTCCTCGCCCCCGGCGCCGGGGTCGCGCAGGTCTTTGGTCTGGCCGTCACTCACGCGCTGCTGTCGTTGGGGTGGCTGCTCGTGGTCGTCGTCGCGTTCGACCGGGCGCGGCACTGGTTCGTGCGCCGGCGCGTCCGTCGCCTGCTCGACGCCGCCACCGGCACGGTCCTGCTGGGCTTCAGCGCCCGGCTGGCCACCGAGCACCGCTGACGCGACGGCCCCAGCGCTCGGTCACGAGTCGGTGGTCGCGCCGAGCAACGTGCTCAGCGTTGCCCGAAGCTCCGCGCTCTGGCCGGGGTCGAGTGCTCTGAGCAGGTCGCGCTCGCTGTCCTCGGCCGCGGCGCCGGCCTGGGCGAGCGTGTGGCGCCCGCGCGCGGTGAGCTCGAGGACGTTGCGGCGCCGGTCGGATGGGCTGCGCCGTCGGCGCACGAGGTCGGTGGCTTCGAGCTCGTCGACGGCGGCGACCATCGAGCTCTTGTCGATGGCCAGGCAGGTGCCGATGGCGCGCTGTGAGAGTTCGTCGTCGCTCTCGTCGATCAGGCTGAGCACGGCGTAGTGGCGCGGGCGGATGCCGATGGGCTCGAGCGCCTGGACGAACCGCTCGGCGGCTTCGGCGCCGAGCCGCGCGAGGAGGAAGCCGACGTTGGAGGCCATGGCCGTCGGGAGCCCGCGGAGCGGGAGCTCATCGGTCGAGGAGGTGGTGCGAGCCATAGCTGCTGCGGCGGATGATACGCCGAGGAGATCGTCTGTGCTACAAACGGTCCTCATGACCGACGCCGTGATCCTCATCGCCGGCGGGTACGGTGCGGTCGGGCGTGAGGTCGCCGCCCGGCTCGCTCCGGCGTTCCCCGGTGAGGTCCGCGTGGCCGGACGCAACCGCGCCGCCGCCGACGCCTGCGCCGCCCGCATCGGGCACGGCGCCCAAGGCGTCGAGCTCGACGTTGACGCCCAGTCCGCGCTGCGAGTTCGCCGCGGTGACGTGGTCGTGATGTGCGCCGATCCGAGCGAGCCGACGCTGGCTCGGGACGCGCTCGCCGCCGGAGCGCACTACGTCGACATCACCGCCGACCTCGATCGCCTGCGGGCGCTCGAGGCGCTCGACTCACTGGCTCGCCGCAACGACGCCACCGGGGTGCTCAGCGTCGGCCTCGCCCCGGGCCTGACCAACCTCCTGGCCGCCCAGGCCGCGCGGCGGGTCGACCGGCTGCGGCGGCTCGATCTCATCGTGCTGCTCGGTGCAGGAGACGCCCACGGGAGCGCAGCGGTGCAGTGGACGCTCGACAACCTCGGCGCCCACTTCGCCGCCACTCGCGGCGGCCTCCCGCATCCGGTCCGCGCTTTCGCCGGTCGCCTGGCCTTCCAGCCGGGACCCACCGGCGGCACGCTGCCGGCCTTCCGCTTCCCGTTCCCCGAGCAGCGGACGGCGGGGCGCACCCTGGCGGTCCCCGACGTGAACGGCTGGCTGGCGCTCGAGCCGGCGGCGGCGGGCTACCTGGCCGCGCTGCTCGCGAGGACCGGAGCGGGTCGCGTGCTGCGCCGCCCCGGCGTCCGTCGGCTCGCCGTGCGCACCCTCTCGGCCGGCGTGCTCGGTCCCGCACGGGCCGGGGCCGTGGTCCTCGCTCACCACGCCGGACCGACCCCCGGCGTGCTCCAGCTGTCGGCCACCGGCAACGGACAGAACGCGGTCACCGCGCTGGTCGCCGCAGCCGTCGTCCGCGCCCTCCTCCACGGCCCGCCCGTGCCCGGCGTCCGTCACATCGAGCAGCTGCCCGACGGCGACGACCTGACCGCCCAGCTCCACGCCGCCGGCCTGTCCTTCCGCGAGCGCCGGTTGCCGGGACCGCCTCCCGTGGGTTGACGCCGCTGCTCGCTGTGGCCCGGAAGCGCGCGACTCGTCGCGGCTACCGGTTGGTCAGGCGAGCGCCGCGGGGTCTCGCCGTGACCGGGTCACGGCACGACCGGGTCTCGCCGCGACCCGGTCCTGCCCGGCAGCGTGCGCGCGGCCGCGACGGCCTCGCGCAGTGCGGGCGCGACCTCCTGTCCGTAGGTCTCGATCGTCCGGGGGTCGTCGCTGGCGAGGAGGAACGAGCTGAAGCCGTGCTCGAGCACGAGCGCGAGGAGATCCTGCACCCACTGGTCGGGCGGCCCGTCGAGGAACCCGCGGCCCGTCGGCCCGAAGGCGCCTTGGACGTTGAGCAGCCGGCGGACGTCGCGCGGGTCGCGGCCGGCGGCGACGGCTGCCTCGTCGATCGCCTGGTTCTGCGGGCCGAGCGCGTCGAGCGACGTGTAGGCCAGTGTCGGCAGCCACCCGTCGGCCTTGCGGCCGGTCAGCGCGAGCATCCGGGGCTTGTAGGAGCCGACCCAGATCGCGATCGGGTGCGCCGCCGCCGGGCCGCGCTTGGCGCCCACCACGCGGTGGTGTTCGCCCCGGACGCGGACGCCGCCGGATGCGTCGGTGTCCCAGATCGCGCGGATCACGTCGATGGCCTCGCTCAGTGCGTCGACGCCTTGCCCCGGCGTCAGCCGGCGGCCGCCCATCGCCTCGATCGCGCCCCAGAACCCGCCGGCGCCGATCCCCAGCTCGACCCGGCCGCCTGACAGCAGGTCAAGGCTCGCCGCGGCGCGGGCGACCACGGCCGGCGGCCGCAGGGGGAGGTTGAGCACGTTGGCGGAGAGGCGCAGCGTCGTCGTCTGCGCGGCGACCCAGGACAGCAGCGTCCAGGTGTCCAGGTAGGCCGGCTGGTACGGATGGTCCTGGAACGTCGCGAGGTCCAGTCCGACCTGCTCGGTGAGCCGCGCGAGCGCGACGACGTCGTCGGGACGCTCGCTGGCCGGGGTGAGGAACGTGCCGAACGCGAGGTCGTGGCCGTAGTCAGGCATGGTGCGATCCGCGCATCGCGCGGCCCAGCTCGTCGATGGTCAGGGCCTCGTGCGGGAGCGGCGTCGGCTTGCGGCGGTCCGGGCGCAGGCCGTCGAGGCCGAGTTGGAGGTGCCGACGCCAGACGTCGGGGGCGACGTCGCGCGTCGCGTTGATGAGGGCGCCGAGCGCCAGCAGCGTGAGGGGGAGGTCCGACGGCTCGAGGTCGACGCGCACGGCGCCCGCGGCCTGGGCGCGGCGGACGAGCTGCTCCATGCGGGGCGCGAGCTGCACCCGGCCGCGCTCGACGCCGTCCCCGCCGTGGTCGCCGCTCATCATCAGCTCCCACAGGCCCCGGTCCTGCACCATCGGTGCGAGCGACTCCTCCAGGGCGGAGACGAGTCCGCGCCACGGATCCGGGTCGGCGAGCCCGGCGTCGAACAGGGCGACGATCTGGGCCATGCGCTCCTCGAAGAGGAGGTCGATGAGCGCGTGCTTGTCCGGATAGCGCCGGTAGACGGTGCCCACGCCGACTTCGGCGCGCGCGGCGATGTCGTCGAGCGTCACCGCGAACCCGCGCTCGGCGAACAGCTCGCGAGCCGCTGCGTGGATCCGTTGGAGGTTGCGTTCGGCGTCGCGGCGCAGCGGGCGGGTCGGCGGGGGTTCGGTGGACGGCATGTCCCGAGGATAGCGTAAGCGGAGGTCAATCCTCAACATTGAGAAAGCGCCTCCGGTTCCTGCTACCGTCCCCTTATCAACCGGAGAAGCTGACTCCGTTTCAGCCAAGCGGAGGCGAGTCCGGCACCTCCGCGCGCACTCCGCTCGCCTGCACCGTCCGTCCAACCACGCCCTGCATCGGAGCCCCGCATGACCCTCTTGCTCGACAACTCGACCCCCGCGCGGCCGCCCGACAGGGCCAGCCCGCGCCGTAAGACGCTCATCCTGGCCATCATCGCGGTGGCACAGCTCATGGTGATCCTCGACGCGAGCATCGTGAACGTCGCGCTCCCTGACGCCCAGGCCGACCTGGGCATATCCGACGCCAACCGCCAGTGGGTGGTCACCGCCTACGCGCTGGCCTTCGGCGGGCTCCTGCTGCTCGGCGGGCGGATCGCCGACTTCTTCGGCCGACGCCGCACCTTCGTCCTCGGCGCCGTCGGCTTCGCCGGCGCCTCTGCAGTGGGCGGCGTCGCGTCGAGTGAGCTCATGCTCTTCGCCGCGCGCGGCCTGCAGGGCGCGTTCGCTGCGCTGCTCGCGCCGGCGGCGCTCTCGCTGCTGACCACGAACTTCCCCAGCGGCCCCGAGCGCGCCCGGGCCTTCGCCGTCTACGGCGCGGTGTCCGGCGGCGGTGCGGCCGTCGGCCTGCTGCTCGGCGGGGTGCTCACCGAGTACCTCAACTGGCGCTGGACGCTGCTCGTCAACATCCCCATCGCCGCCGCCGCAGCTCTGGCCGCGGTGCGCTTCGTCCCTGAAAGCCGCGCCAGCGGCAGCACCCGCTACGACGTCCCCGGTGCCGTCACCGCCACCGCCGGCCTCGCCGCCCTCGTCTACGGCTTCACCGAGGCCGAGAGCGGCTGGGGCTCGACGACGACCCTCGGCTTCATCGCCGCAGGCGTCGGTCTCCTCATCGGCTTCGTGCTCATCGAGCGCCGCTCGACGTACCCGCTGCTCCCGCTGCGCATCCCGCTGGACCGCACGCGCGGTGGGGCGTACCTGACCGCCATCGCGGTCGGCGGCGCGCTCGGCGGCGCGTTCCTGTTCCTCGTCTACTACCTGCAAAGCGTCCTGGGCTACAGCGCGATCGAATCCGGGCTCGCTTCCCTGCCCATCGCCGTCGGCGTGATCGTGACCGCGGCGGTCGGTGGGCGCCTGATCGCGGCCGCCGGGCCGCGGCTGGCCATGACGGCCGGTGCGCTGATGGGCGCGGGGGCCCTGTTCGCGCTCTCCCAGCTCGGCAGCGACAGCTCGTTTCTCACGCACGTCCTGCCCGCCGAGGCGCTCCTGGGCGTCGGCGTCGCGACGGTGATGATCCCGCTGACCAACGTGGCGACCCTGGGTGTCAGGGGCGACGATGCCGGAGCGGCGAGCGCACTGACCAATGCGTCGCAGCAGGTCGGCATGTCGCTCGGCGTCGCCCTGGTCAACACGTTCTACGCCACCGCGGTCGCCGACTCCCTCGCCGCCAACGGGCCTGGGCCTGCGGCGCGGAGGGACGCGCTCGTCGAGGGCTACACCACCGCCTTCGGTTGGGGTGCGCTGTTCATGCTCGCCGCCGCGGCGATCGCCCTGCTCGTCATCACGGCCCGCAAGGCCGACGTGCCGACGGCCGCCGACGTGCCGACGCCCGAACCGGTGGCCGTCGCCAACCCGGGCGCGGCCTAGCCCCGCGCGGATCCCGGGCGGGGGCGCGCATGGTTCAGGCC
>CALMNS010000422.1 GCA_937871635.1 uncultured Solirubrobacter sp. | reverse complement strand
GGCTCCCCCGCGACCAGGGCGGCCCAGGCCCCCGCGAAGCGCCGCGAGGCGACGGACCCGTGGGCGTGCGCGGCTCCGATCCGCTTGAGGTCGGCGATCTCGCCGAGCAGCCCGGCGAGGGCGGGCCGGCTCAAGCCCCGACGGGCGCCGCCGAGGCGGCCGCCAGCCAGGCGTGCAACGCGTCCTCCTGGGCGTGAAGGGCGTGTTCCGGGACCTGCCCGTCGGCGGTCATCGGCGCCTTGAAGAACGAGCCGAGCTGCGCCTGCACGCCGCGCTCGCCCGACCGGGCGGCCAGGTCCAGCGTCCGGGCGATCTCGATGACCAGCGGCGCGGCGAGGATCGAGTCGCGGCAGAGGAAGTTCAGCTTGAGCTGCATCCGCTGGCCGAGGAACCCGACGAGGTCGATGGTGTCCCACGCCTCCTTCTGGTCCCCCCGCGGCCGGTAGTAGTTGATCGTCACCACGTGGTCCTCGACGTGGTAGCCGAGGATCGAGTCGAGCACCGAGCCCTTCGTGCCCAGCTTCGAGGCCAGCGAGTCCTCGTCGTCGAGCGCGAGCCCGTCGCGGTTGCCGAGGATGTTGTTGGAGAACCATCCCTCGACCTCGAGGCTGCGCGCCCGCAGCCCGGGGGCGATGACCGTCTTGAGGAGCGTCTGGCCCGTCTTGCCGTCCTTGCCGCAGACGGGCACGCCCATCTCCTCGGCGAGCTCGAGGAGCGCGGGCGCGTCGGCGGCGACGCTCGGGGTGAAGTTCGCGTACGGGCAGCCCTCCCGCAGGGCGGCGTAGGCGTAGATCAGCGCCGGGCCGATCGCCGGGCTGTCCTCGTCGAGCGCCCGCTCGAAGGCCTCGAGGCCGACCAGGGCCGGCTCGCCGGCCGGGATGCCGCGCTCGACCGAGGCGAGGTTGACGACGATCACCCGCTCGAGCGCCTGCTGCTCGCGAAAGCTCCGCAGGTCCGCCGTGATCGCGTCGATCCGCGCACGATGGCCCGAGGCCTCGATGCGGTGCAGGCCGTCGATGTTGCGGCAGAACTCCGGGTCGGCGATCGCCGGCCAGGGCCGGATGCGCCGCAGCGCCGGCCCGGCGGCGGCGAGCTGCTCGGCGTCGAGGACGCCGTGCTCGGAGGCGGCGGTCTCGAGGTCCGCGTCGGAGACGTCCCAGCCGGCGAAGGCGAACGCCTCGTACTCGCGCAGGGCCTCGACGCCGGCCAGCGGGAGGCCGGCGTGGTCGGCGCGGCCCAGACGGAGTAGCTCGAGGCCGGCGGCGGCGGTGGTGGCCACGGCGCCGCCGAGCCCGACCACGGCGATGCCGACCTGGGGGACGTGGGCGTGTCCGTTCGTGTGCGAAGGCTCCATGCCCGAGGTACGGGG
>CALMNS010000421.1 GCA_937871635.1 uncultured Solirubrobacter sp. | reverse complement strand
CGGTGCGGGTGGGCAGCGTGTGGTTCGTGCCGGTGAGGCCCTTGTCGGAGTACGCCACGGTCACCTGCGGTCCGAGGAACAGCGAGCCGTAGTTGCGCAGGCGGTCGAAGTACCAGTCGTCGTTGGCGGTCTGCACCTCGAGGTGCTCGGCGGCGATCTCGTCCGACACGGCCACCGCCTCCTCCCGGTCGGCAGCCACCACCGCGAAGCCGTAGTCGCGCCAGGCGGCCCCGGCGATGTCGGCGTTGATCAGCAGCGGGAGCTGGCGCTCGATCTCCGCGATGACCCGGTGCCCCATCGCCTCCGAGGTGGTCACCAGGGAGGCGGGCGAGGTGGGTCCGTGCTCGGCCTGGCCGAGCAGGTCGGCGGCGACCAGCTCGGGGTCGGCGGTCTCGTCGCAGATCACCGACACCTCCGAAGGTCCGGCCAGGAGGTCGATGCCCACGCGGCCGAACAGCTGGCGCTTGGCCTCGGCCACGTAGACGTTCCCCGCGCCGACGAGGATGTCCACCGGCCCCATGTCCTCGATGCCGAAGGCCATGGCGGCGAGGGCGGGGACGCCGCCGAGGGCGAAGATCGCGTCCGCGCCGCAGGCCGAGGCGCAGTAGACCATCGTGGGATCGACCGGCCGGCCGCCCGGCCGCGGCGGGGTGCAGGCCACCACGCGGTCCACGCCGGCGACCTTGGGCACCAGGACGGTCATCAGGGGCGACGAGATCAGCGGGTAGCGCCCGCCGGGCAGGTAGGCGCCGACGCGCTGCACCGGCACCTGCTTCTGGCCGACCCGCACGCCGGGCATCGGCTCCCACTCGGAGTCCACCAGCGTCGAGCGCTGATGCGCGGCGAAGCCGCCGGTGGACTCGATGCTGCGCGCGAAGGCCTCCTTGAAGCCGTCCGCCGTCGCCGCGTGGGCGGCGGCGATCTCCGCAGCCGGGACCAGGAAGTCCTCGCGCTCCCAGCCGTCGAGCTCACGGGCGTACCGGCGCAGGGCGTCGGCCCCCTCGCGCTCGATGCGCAGGAGCATCGCCGCCACGCGCTCGGCCACCTCGGGCTCCACCGCCGGCTCGCCGCGGGGCGCGCGCTTGAGGTAGTTCCAGCCTTCGTTCACGGTCGTCCTTTCGTCGGTTCTGGCCTTCCGGCGGAGTGCCCGGGTCGCGAGCGGAGGCGGGCGAGCTCGACGAGCTTGATGACCGCGAACCCGGCCCAGACGACGTTGAGTACCACGAAGCCCCAGGTCTGGGTGAGGAGCCCGGAGACGCCGAGCATGCTCGCTCCGATCAGGTTGATGACCTGGTAGAAGGGCTGCGAGGTGGACATGCGGCCGAACTGCAGGCCGCCGAAGCCGAGGAGGACGAGGGCCGCGCCCGCGAGGGAGAGCACCTGGGCCATCTCAGCCGCGGACCCCGGCGGCGGGAGCGGCCTGAGCGGCGGGAGCGGCGGGGGTCGGCGCGGTCGCGCGGGCCTTGACCTCGCGACGGGCGATCGACCAGCGATGGGTCTCCGACGCGCCGTCGTAGATCCGGAACGCGCGGATCTCGTTGTAGAAGCGCGCCAGCGGGGTGTCGCCGGAGGTGCCGAGGCTCCCGCAGATCTGCATGGCGCGATCGACGACGCGGTTGACCGCCTCGGCGACGTGGACCTTCGTCATCGAGGACGCCTTCTGGGCGTCAGCGCCCGAGTCGAGCAACCACGCGGTGTGCCAGATCATCACCCGCGAGGTCTGCAGGTCGATCGCCGAGTCGGCGATCATCTGCTGGATCATCCCCAGGTCCGCGAGGCGCGACCCGAAGCCCTCCCGCCCGGCCGCGTGGTCGATGGCGATCTCGTGCGCGCGCCGTGCGACACCGAGCCAGCGCATGCAGTGCGTCAGCCGGGCGGGCGCGAGACGGACCTGCGCGTACTGGTAGCCCAGGCCCTCCTCGCCGAGGATCGCGTCGGGCGCGACGAAGCAGGCCTCGAGCGCGACCTCGGCGTGCCCACCCGGGGCGACGCGGTCGATGCAGTCGACGACGCGCCCCACCTGCCAGCCGGGGTTGTCGGCGTCGACGAGGAACATCGTCGCCCCGCGGCCGCGGGTGATCTGCTCGCCCGTCCGCGCCATGACGATCGCGAAGCCGGCGCCCTCGGCCCCCGTAATGAACCACTTCCGGCCGTCGATCACCCAGCCGCCGTCGACCGGCCGGGCGGTCGTGCGGAGCATCGAAGGGTCCGAGCCGGCGCCCGGCGCGGGCTCGGTCATCGCGAAGCACGAGCGCGCCGCGCCGGCCGCCAGCGGCTTGAGGTAGCGCTCGCGCTGAGCCGGGCTCGCGATCTTCTCGAGCATCGCCATGTTGCCCTCGTCGGGGGCGGCGCAGTTGAGCGCCAGGGGGCCCAGCAGCGAGGTCCCGGCCTCCTCGAAGACCGCGGACTGGCCGCGCAGGTCGAGCCCGAGGCCGCCGAGCTCCTCGCTCACGTGCGGGACGAACAGCCCGGCCGCGGCGCCGGCCGCCTGGAGCTCCGCGCGCAGCCCGGGGTCGGGGCCGTGCGCGCCGTGGTCGCGCGCCTCGGCCGGGATGACGACCTCGTCGACGAACGCGCGGACACGGGCGGCGAGCGCTGAGATCTCGGGTGGCTGGCTGAAGTCCATGGCGGTCGCCCTCAGGTGGGTCGGGTCGCGGTCAGTCGAGTATTTGGATCCGAAAACTATCGCTTCGCGGACGGGGATGGCGGAGATCCTTGACCCTCGCTCCCTCGCGGACTAGCGTTGGATCCAGATCGACATCACGCTGGGTCGCGCACATCACCAAGCGGACGGGAGGGGCACGGCGATGCAGAGGATCCGCGTGGCGCTCGTCGGCTGCGGGGCGACGGGGCTGGAGATCGGCCGCGCCGTGCTCAACCGGAGCGACGCCGAGCTCGTGGCGGCGGTCGACGCCGACCCGGCGAAGCACGGACGCCCGCTCGGCGACCTGCTGGGCCTCAGGACCCGTGAGCGGCTGGGCTCTAGGACCGGTGAGCGGCCGGGCTCCGGTGACCGGCCGGGCTCCGGGACCGGTGAGCGGCCGGCCTCCGGCGCCCGGGAGGCCGGGATGACCGTGCGCGCGGACGTGGAAGGGCTCACGCGCGCGGACGTCGATGTCGCCGCGGTCACCGTCGGGAGCGCGCTGGCGTCGGTGACGCCGGTGATCGAGACCCTCGCCGCGGCCGGCGTCGACGTCGTCAGCCTCTGCGAGGAGCTCGCCTACCCGTGGTACGACGACCCGGACGGCGCGGGCCGGCTGCACCGCCAGGCCGAGCGTCACGGGACGTCGATCCTGGGCACGGGCTGCAACCCGGGGTTCGTGATGGACACCCTGCCGATCCTCGTCTCCGCGTCGCTCCAGGCGGTCGAGCGCGTGTCGATCGAGCGGATCACGGACCTCTCGGCCTACGGGCCGCTGCTCGGGAAGTTCGGGTTCGGCCTGCCGCCGGAGGAGTACGCCGCGCGCACCGACGGCGACGTCGTGGGCCACATCGGCTTCCGCCAGAGCATCGCCCACCTCGCCCACGCGCTCGGCCTGCGGCTCGACCGCATCGAGCTCGACGCCCCGGTGCCGATCGTGCTCGCCGGATCCGAGCGCCGCGGCCAGCACTTGCGGATCGGCGCGGGCACCGTCGCGGCGGTCCGGCACACCGCTCGCGGCATCGTGGGCGGCGCGCCGGCGCTCACCTGCCTGGCGAACTTCGGGTTCTTCACCCGGCAGGACGGTTTCGCACCGGGTGACCGCTGGCGCTTCGAGGGGGCCGGGCGGACCGTCGAGCTCGCCTCCGCGACGGGGTTCGACTCGCTGCAGACGACGATCGCCGTGCTCGTCAACGCGATCGGCGCGCTCGCCGCGGCCCCCGCGGGCCTCCTGGCCATGAG
>CALMNS010000420.1 GCA_937871635.1 uncultured Solirubrobacter sp. | reverse complement strand
CGGTGGCACCGCCGACCTGGATCGGCTGGAGCGCGGTCGCCCTCGCCGTCCTCGCCGCCTACCTGACGCTTCCCCCGGTCCTGCTGCGCACGCCGATCCCGTCGCTCGTGCTGGCCGCCGCGGCGGCCGTCGGCGGGGCGGTGGCGATCCGCGGCGGACAGCGCCGGCTCGGGTGGGCGGCGGTGCTCGTCGCCGCGGTCTGCGCGGCGCTCGCGGTGGGCGCGACCCTCTCGAGCGTCGGGAACCTCGAGCGCGTCGTGGTCTGGCCCGCGCTGATCGCGGCGATGCTCCGCTACGCCACCCCGCTCGTGTTCGCGGCGCTCGGCGGCGTGGTCTCCGAGCGGGCCGGGGTGGTCAACATCGGGCTCGAGGGCATGATGCTGGTCGGCGCGTTCTTCGCGATCTTCGGCGCCGACGTGACGTCGAGCTGGGTGGGCGGCCTGCTCATCGGGATGGCCGCCGGCGGCCTGCTCGGGCTCGTCCACGCCGTCTTCTCCGTCTCGCTGCGCGCGGAGCAGATCGTCTCCGGCACCGCGGTGAACCTGCTGGCGCTCGGGATCACGGGCTACGTGTTCCTCGACTACTACGGCTCGGAGGGCACGCCGGGGACGATCCCGCAGGTCCCCGACGTCGACCTCCCGATCGACTGGATCCCCGTCGTGGGGGAGGCGCTGTCGCGGCTCAACCTCCTGGTCTGGGTCTCGCTCGTCGGGGTCGCGTTCACCAGCGTCGTCCTGTTCCGCACGCCGCTCGGCCTGCGCCTTCGCTCGGTGGGGGAGAACCCGCGGGCGGCCGAGACGGTCGGGATCTCGGTCTACAAGACCCGCTACGCCGCGGTGGTCGCCTCGGGCGTCCTGGCCGCCATGGGCGGGGCCTTCCTGTCGATCGGCTTCCTGAACTCCTTCAGCCAGAACCTGACCGCGGGGCGCGGGTTCATCGCCCTCGCGGCGGTGATCTTCGGCCGCTGGAAGCCGGGCGGCGCGCTCGCCGCGGCGCTGCTGTTCGGCTTCTCGAGCGCGCTCGCCCAGCGGCTCCCGGTCTTCTCCCCGAACGCCGCGACGCTCTTCCAGGCGCTCCCGTACCTGCTCACCCTCATCGCGGTGGCGGGCCTGATCGGCCGCTCGACGCCGCCGGCCGCCGACGGGGTGCCCTACACGCGGGAGTAGGGGCCGCCCGGGCGGGCCGGCACGCCCTCGACGCGCGTGCCGGCCGGGACGTCGCGGGTCACCACCGCCTGGGCGCCGACCTCGGCGTCGTCGCCGACCGTCACCCCGCGCAGGACGCACACGCCCGGGCCGAGGCGGGCGCGGGCGCCGATCGTCACGGGCCCCGGCAGGAGCCGCTGCAGCCGGATCGGGGTCTCCGGGTCGGCGGTGTCGTGGTCGAAGTCGACGGCCATCGCTCCGGGGCCGAGCACCGCCTGGCTTCCGACGGCGATCGCGTGGTGGGAGAGCAGGGTGCAGCGCTCGCCGAGCCGGGCGCCGGCGCCGATCTCGATGATGCCGCCCCGGACGAGCAGCCGGCAGCCGTCTTCGATCGCGCAGCCGTCGCCGAGGACGATCCGTCCCCCGAGCGCGACGTCGAGCTGGACGCCCGCGCCGAGCGCGACGCCCAGCCCCCGGGCTACGCCCGCCACGCCTCGACCT
>CALMNS010000419.1 GCA_937871635.1 uncultured Solirubrobacter sp. | reverse complement strand
GCCCAGGCGGACGCCGGGCTCCCCGGCCCGGGTGCTCGACACGGCGAGCAGGCAGCTCGTGCCCGGCTTGTAGCGGACGTAGGTCCCCCACGCGCGCTCGATCGCGTCCTGCGGCCGGCGCTCGCGCAGCCACGCGGTGAGGGCCTCGTCGTCGAGGAGGACGCCCAGGCCGGGCAACGCGGGCTCGCGCTCGACGAGCGCCCGGTCCTCCGGGGTCACGCCCCCACGACCTCGTCGAGGGCGGCGAGCCGGCCCGCGCGCTGCTGGTCCCAGGTGCTCGCGTAGATCCCGCCCCGCGCCATCAGCTCGTCGTGGCCGCCGCGCTCGACGATCCGGCCATGCTCGATCACCGCGATGAGGTCGGCCGCGCGGGCCTGGCCGAGGTCGTGGGTCACCAGGAAGGTGGTGCGATCGGCGGCCAACCGGTCGAGCGCGTCGCGCACGATCCGCTCGGAGGCCTCGTCGAGCCCGACGAGCGGCTCGTCGAGCAGCAGGATCGGGGCGTCGCGCACGATCGCCCGGGCGGTGGCCAGCCGCTGGCGCTGCCCGCCCGAGAGCGTGGCTCCGCGCTCGCCGAGCACGGTGTCGTATCCCTCCGGGAGCGCGAGCACGAACTCGTGCGCCCCCGCGGCGCGCGCGGCGCGCTCGACGTCCTCGTCGGTGGCGTCGTGCGCCCCCATGGCCAGGTTCTCGCGCACGCTCATCCCGAAGAGGACGCTGTCCTGGAGCACCGCGGCGAACTGGCCGCGCAGGGACGCCAGCGTGAACCCCCGGACGTCGTGCCCGTCGAGCTCCACCACGCCGGCCTGCGGGTCGTAGAGGCGCGGCAGGAGCGAGAGGAGCGACGACTTGCCCGACCCCGAGGGACCGACGAGGGCGACGCGCATCCCCGGCTCGACCTCCAGGTCGACGTCGCGCAGCGCCGGGGCGACGTCGGCGCCGTAGGCGAGCGTGACGCCGCGGAGGGTCACGGCCCCCTGCGCGCGATCGAGCGTCACCGCGTCGGGGCGCTCGCGGATGTCGACCTCCGTGTCGAGCAGCTCGACGATCCGCTCGGCCGAGGCGGCCGCCCGGGCCAGGCGGCCCGTGTACTTGGCCATGTCGCGCAGCGGCTTGAACGCGGTCTTGAGGTAGAGCGTGAAGACGACGAGGTCGCCGATCGTCATCGCCCCGGCGTCGACCCGGCGGGCGCCGAAGAGCAGCACGAGCGCCGTCCCGACCCCGACCAGGAGGTCGACGCGGCGCTCGAGCCCCGCCGCCAGCCGCTTGGCCCGGACGCCCGTGGTCAGGCTCGCGCGGTTGTCGCCGGCGAAGTGGCGCTCGAGCCGCGACTCGAGCCCGAGGGTCTGCACGACCCGGATCGCCCCGAGCGACTCCATCGCCCCGGCGGCGAGCGAGCCCTTGCGGGCGCGC
>CALMNS010000418.1 GCA_937871635.1 uncultured Solirubrobacter sp. | reverse complement strand
CTACGGGCTCAAGTGCGGGGCCCGCAGCCTCCGTGCGACCGTCGAGGCGGTCGACTCGCGCATGGACGTCGGGCGACTCGAGGAGGAGCGGCCGCCGGTCGGCGGCGGCCGGCTGGCGCTGCGACTCAACGACATCGGCCGGGTCCGGCTGCGCTGCGACGCCCCGCTCATCGCCGACGCGTACGCCGACAACCGCGCGACCGGCGCGTTCATCCTCGTCGACGAGCGCACGAACGACACGGTCGCCGCCGGGATGGTGCGCACGGTCGGTGACCGGGACGCCGGCGCGCCGCACAGCCCGGACGTCACCTGGTCGCCCTCCGAGCTCGAGCGCTCGGCGCGCTGGGCCGCGCTCGGGACCTCCGGCGCGACGGTCTGGCTCACGGGCCTGCCCGCGTCGGGCAAGTCGACGATCGCCGCCGCGCTCGAGGCGCGGCTCGTCACGGCCGGCCGCTCCGCCTACCGGCTCGACGGCGACAACGTCCGCCACGGGCTGTCGGGCGACCTCGGCTTCTCCGCCGAGGACCGGGCGGAGAACATCCGCCGCGTTGCCCACGTCGCCCGCCTGCTCGCCGACTCGGGGACCGTGGCGATCGTCTCGCTCGTGTCACCGGCCGCCGCGGACCGCGCCCTTGCCCGCGAGCTGCACCGCGCGGCCGGGCTGCCGTTCCTCGAGGTCTGGATCGACACCCCGCTCGAGGTCTGCGAGGCGCGCGACCCCAAGGGGCTCTACGCTCGGGCGCGCGCCGGCACCTTGCCGGGGCTCACCGGGATCGGCGCGCCGTACGAGGCGCCGACGGCGGCGGAGCTGGTCGTGCGGGGGGCCGAGGTGGGAGCCGGCGAGGCGGCCGAGCGACTGGCGCGCGAGCTGCTGCGCTGACGGCTTCCCTTCGGCCGGCGACGAAGCCGGGTCGGGAGCCGGTTAGCTGCCGGCGGCCGAGGCGTGGATCCCGCACTCGTCCTTCGACCGTCCCGCCCACCGGCCGGACCGGCCCTCGCCGGGCCGGGTGCAGTGGGTGCAGCCGATCGAGGCGTAGCCCCGGTCGTGCAGGACGTTGTAGGGGAGCCCGTGCTCGAAGACGTAACTCCACACCTGCTTCTCCGTCCAGTCGGCGAGGGGGTTGAGCTTCCACTTGCCGTGCTTCTCGTCCCAGGCGAGCTTCCGCGTCGCCGCCCGGTCGGGGGACTGCTCACGGCGCAGCCCGCTGACCCACGCGTCGGCGCCTGACAGCGCCCGCTCGAGCGGACCGACCTTGCGGATCGCGCAACAGGCGTCGGGGTCGCGCCGCCACAGCTCGTCCCCGTGGCGTTGGGCCTGCTCGGCCAGCGAGGGGCCGCGGAAGACCTCGATCGGCGTCGCGTAGCGGGCGTCCATCGCCGCCCACACGTCGTGGGTCTCGGCGAAGAGCACGCCCGTGTCGAGCGTGAAGACCCGGGCCTGCGGCTCGACGCGGCGGACCAGGTCCACGATGACCGACGCCTCCTTCTGGAAGGAGCAGGCCACCACCAGCCGCGGGTGCCACTCGCGCACCGCGTACTCGAGGACCTCGAGCGCCGAGGCGGCCTCGAGGTCGGGCCTAGGCGTCGGCGGCGACATCGGCCCCGGCCACCGCCTCGAGCCGTTCCGTCCACCACTCGGGTCCCGTCCGCGCGGCGAAGGCACGGAAGTCCTCGCCTTCGCGGTGGCTCTCCTCGTAGAGCGTGAAGATCCGCAGCAGCGTCTCGTCGAGGTCGTAGTGCGGCACCTTCCGGACGACGACGTCGCCGAACTTCGGCTCCGGCCCGAGGCGACCGCCGATCCGGATGTCCATCGCCTCGACGAACTCCCCGTCGACCTTCTTGAGCACCCCCTCGATGCCGACGTCGGCGATCTGCTGCTGGGCGCAAGAGGACGAGCAGCCGGCGAAGTGGACGCGCAGGTCCTCGCCGTGCCCGTTCGGGCGCACGTGGGTGTCGAGGAAGGAGGCGATCTCTCGCGCGCGCTCCTTCGTGTGGACCTTGGCCAGCCCGCAGAACTCCTTGCCCGTGCAGGTCTGCAGCCCGCGGACGAAGAGGTCGGGTCGGCTCGGGAGCTGCTCGTTGATCGGCTCGGTGAGCAACCCGGCGACCCGCGCGTTCGCCACGTGGGGGATGAGCACGTTCTGCTGGTGGGTGAGGCGCAGCTCGCCCGTCCCGTACTCACGGGCCAGGCGGCCGAGCTCGCGCAGCTGCTCGGCGCGCAGGCGTCCGACCGGGACCACGAAGCCGACGGCGGAGTGCTCCCCGTCGGTCTGGGGGGTCACTCCGATGTGATCGTGACCCCGCAGGTCGGGCTGCATCGGCGCCGCGGGGCGCAGCTCGCGGCCGACCTCGGCGACCACCGCCGCGCGGAAGCCCTCGGGCGTCATCGCGTCGACGAGGAACTTGATCCGGGCGCGGGCCCGGCGCTGGCGGTTCTCCTCGGAGTCGCGAAAGATCCGGGTGGCGGCCGCCACGACCTCCGGCACCTCGTCGGGCTCGAGGAAGACGTCGAGCGAGCGGGCGAAGCGCGGGGTGGCCGAGAGCCCCCCGCCGATCCGCAGGTTGAAGCCGCGCGTGCCGTCCTCGTGGATCGCGCCGGAGAGCGACACGTCGTTGATGAGGCCGCGGGCGCAGTCCTCGCGACAGCCAGTCACGGAGATCTTGTACTTGCGGGGAAGATTCGAGTACAGCCGGTTGTCGAGGAAGTACTCGTGCAAGGCCTCGGCGGTGGCGCGGCCGTCGACGACCTCGTCGTGGCCGATCCCCGCCAGCGTGCACCCGACGACGTTGCGGGTGATGTCCCCGCAGGCCCCCTTCACGGTCAGCCCGCACGCGTCGAGTCGGCGCAGGATCTCGGGCACGTGGTCGAGCGTGATCCAGTGGATCTGCACGCACTGCCGCGTGGTGCAGTCGAGGATGCCGCGCCCGAAGTCCTCGGTGATCGAGGCCAGCGCGTCGACCTGGTCGCCGCTGAGCACGCCCTGGACGACCTTCACGCGGAGCATGAAGTGGCCGTCCTTCGTGTTGTGCGTATAGAGCCCGTACCACTTCAACCGCGCGGTGTCGTCGGCGTCGAGCGTCTCCCATCCGTCGCGCGCGGCGCGCAGCAGGTCGGGGTAGACGTCCAGCCCGTCCTTCTCGTGCTTCATGCGCTCGAACTTGTTCACGGCCTGAAAGGTACTAAACCCGACATGGATTTGTGTATTGGAGTCCCGCGAACCGAGGAATCGGGTCAGCCGCGGTGATGGAGGAGGGGCCTTCCCCGCTCGCCGTCCTGCTGCTCCGCCAGGCCGCCGAGCGCGGCGACGCGGTCGCCCTGCGCGAGCGGCGCGCCGGGGCGCCCGGGCGGGAGACGACGTGGCGGGAGTACGCCGAACGGGCCGCGCGGGTCGGCATGGCGCTCGCCGAGCTGGGCGTCGAGCCGAGCGACCGCGTGGCCATCCTGGCCGGGAACCGGCCCGAGTGGGTCATCGCCGACGCCGGGGTCCAGGGGATGGGCGCCATCTCCGTCGGCATCTCGACCGCGAGCCCGGCCTCCGAGGTCGAGCGCCTCCTCGAGCACTCCGCGGCGAAGGCGCTGGTCGTCGAGGATGGGGAGCCGCTCGCCACGGTGCTCGCCGCCCGCGAACGGCTGCCGGCGCTCGAGCGGCTGGTGGTCGTCGACCCGCGCGACGAGGCGGGCCCCGACGGCGACCCGACGTTGCTGAGCTTCGAGGGACTCGAGGCGACGGGGGCCGCGGAGGACGCCCTGACCGCGTGGAGCGCGCGGGCCGAGCGACTCGACCCGGCGGCCACGGCCACCATCGTCTACACGTCGGGGGTCACGGGCCCGCCCCGGGGCGCGATGCTCACCCACGCCAACCTCGCCTGGGCGGCGGCCACCCTGAGCCGGGCGCTCGGCGCCCGGGCCGACGACGAGCTCCTCTCCCATCTGCCGCTCTGCTCCGTCGCCGAGCGGGCGGCGTCGCTGCTGGTCGCCGTCCACGCGGGGTACGCCGTCAGCTTCGGGACCGGCGAGGCGTTCGCGCAGGACCTGCGCGATGTCGAGCCGACCATCCTCCTCGGCGTCCCGCGGACGTGGGAGGCGCTCCTGGCCGGCACCGAGGCTCCCGGCGCGGGCGCCTCGCGGCTCAGGCGCGCCGGCGCCGCGCTGCGGCAC
>CALMNS010000417.1 GCA_937871635.1 uncultured Solirubrobacter sp. | reverse complement strand
GGCGGGTTGTGGAACCCGTCGGTGACGTAGGCCGCGTTCATCGCCGAGCGGCGCGGGCCGAACTCCACCACCGCCCCCGGCGCCCCGCGCTGCCGGCCGGCGCCCTCGGAGTCCGTCCGCATGCGGATCTGGCGGACCCGGATCGGGTACTTCTGCTCGTCGATCTCGACCGAGTCGCGGAACATCAGCCCGTTGGTGACCGCGTTGCCGTAGGTGATCCACCCGTCGTGCTCGGGCCCCGCCGGCCCGCCCTGGGAGCCGAGGAAGGCCTGGTTGACGTAGGCCTCGCCGCCGCGGCGCTCGTCCTGGCCGGAGACGACCGCGAAGGCCGGGCCGATCCCGCACGCCCCCTCGGCGAGCCCGAAGCCGTCCCAGGCGTCGGCGATCGCCCGCTGGGTGGTGACCACGAGCCGCTCGCCGACGTTGGTGGTCGCCACCGAGCAGGAGTGGGGGAACTCGGGGATGCCGACGATGCAATTCTCGCGCAGCAGGACGGAGACGCGCCGGAACGCGCCGGCGTTGTGCGGGATGTCGGGGTCGATCGAGTTGAACAGCCCCGTCATCGCGTTGTTCGTCGCGCACGCGCGCGACTCGTTGATCCCGGCGTCGACGCAGTCGATGTTGTCGCGCAGGTCAAGCTCGACGCGGCCCTCCTCCGGCTCGATGGTGATCCGGACGTTGATCGGGACCCCCTCGGGCAGCGGGTCGAGCGGGTCGTGACGGCCGTGCCCGACGATCGTCCCTGAGGGCATGGCGGCGATCGCGCTCGCCATCCGGCGCTCGGAGTAGTCGAACCACTCCTCGACGAAGGCGGTCATCGTGTCGGCCCCGTAGCGCTCGCAGAGCTCCTGGAGCCGGGCCTCGGCGATCCGCGCGGCACCGATCATCGCCAGGTAGTCGCCGTACCACTGGTCCGGGACGCGGATGCGCCGGCGGCACATCCGGATGATGTCGTCGACGTCGGCGTAGTCGCGCTGGATGCGGACGGCCGGGAAGATCAGGCTGCCCTCCTCGTAGACGTCCCGGGCGAAGGGCATGTACGTCGTCGGCAGCGCGTTGCCGCAGTCGGCCTGGTGCGCCTTGGCGGCGGCGGTGAACAGGTGGCGGCCTCCGAAGAGGACGGGGACGAGGATCGTGTGGTCGGCGGGGTGGGTGTTGCCCAGATAGGGGTCGTTGTGCAGGAACGCGTCCCCTTCGGCGAGGTCGTCGTGGAGGTCGGTCATCGCCTGGGTGAGGTACTCCATCCCGATGACGTGGACGGGCAGGCCCTCGGCGGTGGCCAGCAACCGGTTGTCCCCCGTGACCAAGGCGCAGGAGAAGTCGCGGGCCATGTTGAGGATGGCCGAGCGGCCCGTGCGCAGGAGGGTGTTCTCCATCTCGCGGACGATCGTGTCGAGCCGGTTGGCGATGACGGCCAGCAGGACGGGGTCGAAGGCGCTCACGACCCGGCCACCTCGCTCACGACCTCGAGCGCCGCGGGCGCCGCGGGCGCCGCGGCGTCCGGGGGATCGACGGCGATGAGGTAGTGGCCCGCGGAGGTCACCACGGCGCGGGAGCCGGGGTGCAGGACGACGGTGGTGGTCGGCTCGCGGACGATGGCGGGTCCCTCGATCTCCGTTCCGGCCGGCAGCGCCGCACCGTCGTAGCGGGCGACCTCCACCGTCCCCGTCGCCGGGAAGTGGGCCGCCGCCCGCTCCGGCTCGGGCGCCTCGAGCGGCTCCTCGGTGCGCCCGCCGACGCCCGGCTTGACCAGCTCGGCGGTCGCCCGGACCTTCCAGGTCAGGCACTCGAGGTACTGGCCCGGCTCGCGGACGGCGAACACGCGCTCGTGGACGTCGTGGAAGGCGGCCTCGAGCGCCGCGACGTCCTGCGGGCCCCGGAGGCGCGAGCCCGGCAGCGGGACGGTGAGCTCCCAGACCTGCGCGCGGTAGCGCGCGTCGACGAAGAACTCGAGCCGCTGCCCCACGGCCTCCACCCCGTCGAGCGAGGCGAGGAACGCCTGGGCCTGCGACTCGACGCCGGCCAGGGTCTCGTTGACGGCGTCGAGGTCGAGGCGGTGCGTCTCGGCGTACCGGCTGGCGGTGAACTCCGAGACGACGTCCGAGTAGAGCGCGCCGCACGCGCTCAGGGCCCCCGCCGTCCGCGGCAGGAGCACGCGCGCGCAGCCGAGCTCGCGGGCGATGGGCACGATGTTGAGCCCGGAGGCGCCGCCGCCGGCGACGATGGTCACCTCGCGCGGGGCGATGCCCTGGGAGATCGTGATCTCGCGGATCGCCCCGACGATGTTCTCCGAGGCCAGCCGGATCGCCGCCTGGGCGGCGTCCTCGATCGTCATGCCGAGCTGCTCGGCGATCGGCGCGAAGGCGCGCTCGGCCGCCGCGCGGTCGAGCGCGAGGCGCCCACCGAGGAAGTTGGAGGGGTCCAGGTAGCCGAGCAGCACCGCCGCGTCGGTCACCGTCGGCTCGGTGCCGCCGCGCCCGTAGCACGCGGGCCCGGGGTCGGCGCCCGCGCTGCGCGGGCCGACGTGGATGAGGCCGCCCGAGTCGATCCACGCGATCGAGCCGCCGCCCGCCCCGATGCTCTTGACGTCGACCGCCCGCGTCCCGGTGATGTGGCCGATCCAGCGGCCGCCGAGCCAGGTCTCCGACGAGTAGTGGATGTCGCCGTCGCTGACCAGGCCGACGTCGAACGTCGTCCCGCCCGTGTCGCAGACGAGCAGGTCGGGCGGCGTCCCGTCGGCCCCGGCGAGCTCCGCCCGGCCGTAGGTGAGCGCGGCCACCGGCGCCATCGACGGGCCCGAGCCGACGGAGTAGATCGGCCGCTCGACGACCTCCGCCGGGCGCCAGGCCCCGCCGAAGGAGGTCGAGACGAAGAGCTGGCCCGCGAAGCCCGCCTCGGCCAGGTCGGTCTCGAGCGCGACGAGGAAGTCCTGCATGACCGGCTTGAGCGAGGCGTCGATGACCGTCGAGGAGGCCCGCCGGTACTCGCGGACGATCGGGTTGAGCTCGTGGGAGAGGGTGTACGGCAGCCCCGGGGCGTGCTCGGCGATCAGCTCCCCGATCCGCTGCTCGTGGGCCGGGTTGACCGTCGACCACAGCAGGCAGACGCCGATCGCCTCGGCGCCGAGGGCCACGGCCTGCTCGACCGCGCGGAGCACGCTGGCCTCGTCGAGCGCGATGAACGCCTCGCCCTCGGCGTCCATCCGCTCGCGGATCTCGAAGGTGAGGAAGCGCGGGACGTAGGGCGGCGGGTACGCGACCTGCCGGAAGGGCTCGAGCTTGCCGCCCTCGCGCACCAGCAGGATGTCCGGGAAGCCCTCGGTGGTGAAGAACGCGGTCCGCGCGGTCGTGCCCTCCACGATCGCGTTGGTCGCACGGGTGGTGCCGTAGGTGAACTGGCGCGACTGCTCGAGCAGCGACCGCAGGTCGAGCCCGAGCTCGGCCGCGATGTCGCGCAGCGCGTTGCCGATGCCCTCCGAGGCGCGCGCGTAGGTGGTGAGCGCCTTGCCGATGTGCAGGGCACCCTCGTCCGTCGCGACGACGACGTCGGTGAACGTGCCGCCGGTATCCACGGAGATGCGGTAGCCCACGGGTCAAGCCCCCTCGGTCGACGTGTCGGTCATCCGGCCGTCTCGACGACCGGCTCGTGGCCGTCGCCGACCAGGTCGCGGACGGCGGAGGGGGTCAGGGCGACCCGGCGCTCGTCGCGCTTGGTCTCGCGGGGGATGCCGATCCTCATGACGGGCGGCGAACGTACCCCGCCGCACCGGGTCCGTCAAGCGTTTGGATCCGAACACGGCAGTTCTCGGGCGCGCGGGCGAAGATCACTACGTGAGGGGGCCAGGCTGGATCCGATCTGGCGGACGCGGCTACGCGCCGGCGTAGTCGACCGGCGTGGTGTGGCGGGGGTCCTCATGGGCCGCCCAGTACCGCTCGCGCAGCCGTCGCGTGAGGGGCCCGACGCGGCCGTCGCCGACCGGCTCGCCGTCGAGCGAGGTGATCGGCATCACGCCCCCGGCCGTCGAGGTGGCGAAGAGCTCGGTGCCCCGCCGCAGCTCGGCCTCGGGGAGGTCGGCCGGCGCTGCCGGGATCCCCTCCTGCTCGGCGAGCTCGAGCACGACCCGGCGCGTGATGCCCTCGAGGGTCCCGGTGGCCGGCGTGAGCAGGCGGCCGTCGACGAGCGCGAAGACGTTGTAGCCCGCCCCCTCGGTGACGCGGCCGTCCGCGTCGAGCAGGATCGGGTACCGCGCTCCGCGGTCGTAGGCCTCGTAGAGGCCGCGGGTCAGGTCCCCCCAATGGAAGTTCTTGATCGTGGGGTCCACGGACTCCGACGGGATGCGGCGGACCGTCCGGGTGACCACCGCGTCCATCCCCGTGTCGGCCTCGGCGACGGGCAGCAGCCAGACGTACGGGACGGCGTAGGCGAAGAAGCGGTTCTCGAAGGTGCGCGGGTCGCGCACCCCGCCGCGGGACACCCCGCGGGTGCAGATGACCTCGACGTACGCCTCGCGCAGGCCGGCCACACGGACGAGCTCGGCCAGGATCCCGGCCAGCTCTTCGCGGGAGTGCGCGAGCGTCATCCGCAGCCCCGCGCAGCTGCGCTCGAAGCGTTCGAGGTGGTCGTCGAGCCGGAAGAACGCGCCGCCCCAGACCGCCACCACGTCGTAGGTGACGTCCGAGCGCGAGAAGCCCGTGTCGACGATCGACACCTTGGCCTCCCCGCTCGGCACGCACGCGCCGTCGACCCAGGCGGCGCCCTCCTCGTAGCCGGGGGCCGCGGTCGGCAGCCGCACGGCGCTCCCGGCGCTCACGAGACCGCCTCGGCGCGGGCCTGGGGGAGCACGTGGGTGCGATAGAGCTCCTCGCAGCGCACGCTGCAGAACCGGTGCTCGGTGCCCTCGACGTCGACCACCCAGAGCCGGCTGGCGACGACCTGCCCGCAGCAGTCGCACGGGGTGATCACCGTGTCCCACACCTGGGTCACGATGGGCTCCCAGCGCCCCTCGGTGGTGCTCACGTCCCGCTCCAGCCGTAGAGCTCGCGGGCGGCCTGCTCGGTGACCGTCCCCTCGGCGACGTCGTGGGCGACCGCCTCGCGGTCGCGGTCGCGCGGATCGCCGAAGCCGCCGCCGCCGGGGGCGTCGAGCATGACCTCGTCGCCCTCGCGCAGGACGATGTTCGTGAACTTGGACGCCGAGACCGTCCCGAAGACCTCCGGGAAGGTGCGGAACGCGTCCTCGCCGCGGCGCTTGACCAGGATGGCCCCGTAGCCGCCCGGCAGCCCACCCTCGAGACCCCACGCCCGGAACTCGCCCTTCGTCCGGTCGAAGAGCGCCGAGGCGGTGATCTCGGCGCCCTCGCCGACCCGCATGATCCGGCGGGTGCCGAGCCCGCCGCGGTGGCGCCCGGCGCCGCCCGAGTCGGCGATCAGCGAGTACTCGACCGTCTCGAGCGGATAGCGCGTCTCGAAGATCTCCACCGGGGTGTTGCGGCAGTTGCCGTTCACGACGATGGTGCAGTCGTTGCCGTCGTCGTAGTCCTTCGCGCCCCACCCGCAGCCCTCGAGGTGGTAGTTGGCGTAGTACTGGCCCGTCTTGGGATGCACGCCGCCGAACAGGAAGTTGCAGGCGCTCGCGCCCTCCGCGGCGGCGACCCGCTCGCGCATCACCGGGGCCAGGGCGCCTGTGACCATGTCGACGAGCTTCGGATGGGTTTCCGTGTTGCCGCCCACCGACGGGCCGGGGTAGACGACGTTGGTCACCGTCCCGGGCGGGGCGATGATGTGGATCGGGCGGTAGGCGCCGCTGTTCTTCGGGATGCTCGAGTCGGTGACGTGGAAGACCGCGTTGTAGACCGCGCCCGCCGTCACGCCGTAGGTCGCGTTGATGGGCCCGCGGACCTGCGGCGAGCTGCCCGTCCAGTCGACGATCATCCGGTCGCCGTCGATCGTCACGGTGACGTGGAAGCGGACGGGCTCGTCGACGACGCCGTCGTCCTCCATCCAGTCCGTGAACTCGTAGGCGCCGTCGGGAATCGCCGAGATCTCCGCGCGCATCCAGCGCTCGGAGTAGTCCATCAGCTCGTCGGCCGCGCGGGTCACGTAGCCGGCGCCGTAGCGGTCGAGCAGCTCGATGAGCCGCCGCTCGGCCACCCGCAGGGAGCCGATCTGCGCGTTGAGGTCGCCCCACGTGTTCCGCGGCGTGCGGTGGTTGGCCATGATCAGCCGCCACAGGTCGAGGTTGTTCTCGTCGCGGCTGACGATCTTCACCGGCGGGATGCGCAGCCCCTCCTGGAAGACCTCGGTGGCGTCGGCGGCGAAGGAGCCGACCGCCTTGCCGCCGATCTCGGCGAGGTGGCCGACGTTGGCCACGAAGCCCCACAGCTCCCCCTCGTGGAAGACGGGGCGGATGACGGAGTGCTCCGGGATGTGCGCGCCGCCCCGGTAGGGGTCGTTGTGGAGCACGACGTCGCCCGGCTCGAAGGAGTCCACGCCGAGCTCCTCGACCGTCCAGCGCACGATGAACAGGCTCGCCGCGAGCTGCGCGGGGCAGAACTCGGCCTGGCCGACCATGTTGCCGCGGCGGTCGAACAGCACGCACGAGAAGTCGAGCCCCTCGCTGAAGATCGGCGAGAAGGCGGTGCGGATCATCGTGATCCCCATCTCGCGGCAGATGTTCACGAAGTTGTTGTTGATGATGCCGAGCAGCACGGGGTCCATCTCGCCCTCGCGCTGCGCCGTCGCCTGCTGTGCCATCGTCGTGCTCCTCGTCTCGATCAGCCGGCCATGGCGGCATTCGCGGCCGCCCGCTCGCTCGCGGCGGCGTCGTGCCGGCGCAGTTCCAGGATCCCCACCGCGTCGCTGGCCACCGACCAGCCGGGCGGGACCACGATCGTCGTGTCCATCGACTCGACGATGAGCGGCCCCTCGACGTCGCCGGCGCCGATCAGCTCGGCGCGGGCCATGACCGGGGTCGGCTCGAAGGCGACGCCGAAGTGGACCGAGGCGGTCCGCGACCCCTCGGGGGCGCGCTGCGCCGCCTGGCCCTCGACCTCGAGGCTGAGGGCGGGCAGCGCGGCGGTGTCGACCGCCGCGGCGGTGACCATCAAGCGCACGAGCTCCACCGGCAGCGCGTCGAGCCGGTAGCCGTAGAACTCGTGGTGGAGCTCGTGATAGCGCTCGAGCGCCTCGGCGAGGGCCGCGTCGTCGACCGGGCCGCCGGCCTCGGCGACGGGGATCTGCTGCTCGTAGTTCTGGCCCTCGTAGCGCATGGCGATGAAGCGGGCGACCGCGGGCGGCGCCTCGGAGCTCCCCTGCGCCTCGAAGCTCGCGAGCGCCGTGGCCTGCAGCTCGGAGAACAGGCCGTCGAGCTCGGCGCCCGTCACCGTGGTGCTGTTGAGGCTCACGCTGCGGACCTCGTCGACCCGCACCTCCGCCGCCAGCGCCCCGAACGCCGAGGTCAGCCCCGGGTGCAGCGGCACGATCACGCGGTCGATGCCGATCGCCTCGGCGATCTCCGCGGCGTGGGTCGGTCCCGCCCCGCCCATCGCGATGAGCGCGTGGTCGCGCGGGTCCACGCCGTCCTCCACGGTGACGATCCGCACCGCGTTGGCCATGTTCTCGTTGGCGATGCGGATCATCGAGGAGGCGACCTGCACGGCGTCGACGCCGAGCGGCCCCGTGAGGCGACCGAACGCCTCGCGGCTGCGCTCGAGGTCGAGCTTGAGCGTCCCGCCGAGGAAGTAGTCCGGGTTGAGCCGCCCGAGGATCAGGTTCGCGTCGGTCAGCGTCGGCTCCTCGCCGCCCTGCCCGTAGGCGACCGGTCCCGGATCGGCGCCGGCGCTCTGGGGGCCGACCTGGAGGAAGCCGCCCGGGTCGATCCACCCGATCGACCCGCCGCCGGCCCCGATCGTCCGCGTGCTCACCGTCGGCACGGCGACGGGGAGCCCGAACTCGATCTCGAACTCCGAGGAGAACAGCGGGCTGCCGTCGACGATGAGGCAGACGTCGCAGCTCGTCCCGCCCATGTCGAGGACGATCCCGCGCGGGGCGTCGCGCTCGCGGGCGAAGTAGGCGCCGCCGATCGCCCCGCCGGCGATGCCGGAGAGGAGCATGTGGCTCGGGCGCTCGCGGGCCTGGCCGGACAGGGCGTGCCCCCCGTTGGACTTTAGGATGGACCAGCTCGCGCCGGCCCCCTGCGCCTCGAAGGCCTCCGAGACGCCCTGCACGTAGCGGGCCACCGCGGGCTTGAGGTAGGCGTCGAGGATCGCCGCCGTGCCCCGCTCGTACTCGCGCCAGATCGGCGCGATCTCGTGCGAGAGCGACACCGGCAGGTCGGGGTCGACGCGGGCGATCGCGTCGCGCGCCGCCCGCTCGGAGGCCGGGTTCAGGTAGGAGAAGAGGAAGCAGACCGCCACCGCGACGTCCTCGGCGGCGTCGCCGCGGGCGGGGAGCAGGCGCCGCAGCTCGTCGGGGTCGAGCGCCCGCACGAGCCGCCCTTCGGCGTCCACGCGCTCGTCGATCCCGATGCAGTCCTGCCGGCGCGCGAGCGGCTCGGGCTTGCGCCAGGCGAAGTCGTAGTGGTACTTGCGGTTGATCCGCTGGATGTGGGGGACGTCCTCGAACCCCTTCGTGGTCAGGTACAGCACCCGGGCGCCCGTCCGGGTCAGCACCGCGTTGATCCCGATCGTGGTGCCCACGACGATGAAGGAGACGTCCGCAGGGTCGAAGGCGGCCTGCTCGAGGGCCGCCGACAGCGCCTCCACGGGCCGCGACGGGTTCGAGGGGACCTTGGCGACGTACCAGGCCCCGCTCGCCTCGTCGACCGCCACGAGGTCGGTGAACGTGCCTCCCGTATCGATCCCGACCCGTATCCCCACGCCGTGCTCCTCCGGTTGCCTTCGGCCGCGACCCTCGGCGAGCTTGGCCCCGCGCGCGCGGCGGCGCAACTGTCGTTCGCACGAATGCGCGGCCCGTCGGCCGGGCGGGCGCACGACCGGCTCTGCGGCGGGCTCAGCGGCCGAGGCTCAGCAGGGCGACGCCGAGGACGACGAGCCCCGCCGCGAGGACCCGCAGCACGGTGAGCCGCTCGGAGAGGACGAGCGCGGACAGGACCAACGTGACCACCGGGTAGGCGGAGGTGAGCGGGACGACCTGGCTCGACTCGCCGCGGCCGAGCGCGACGAACAGGGCGATCAGTCCCGTGGACGCCAGCACGGCGGAGGCGATCGCCCAGGGCGCCCCGGAGGTCAGGCCGATCCGCGCCTCCCCGAGCGCCACCAGCGCGACGGCGATGACCGCGTAGACCAGCGCCGTCCAGACGATGACGTCCTGCCACCCGAGGTCGCGCAGTGCGAGCTTCGTCGTCACCCCGAGCCCGCCGATGAGCAGGATGTAGGCGAACGAGGGGACCAGCCAGCCGCTCACGGCCGCGGCCCTGCCGCTCGCTCGGTCGTCGCCCCCGTCATGGCTGGCCGGCGACCCTATGGCCGTCCACCGGGAGGGTCAAGCGGGCGGTCGGGGCCGTCCTGGAGGCGCTCGGCGAGCAGCGCGAGGTGGATGGCGGTGACCGTGGCCGGCGAGCGCAGGCTGCGACCGAGCAGTCGCTCGGCGCGGTCGAGCCGGTAGCGGACGGAGTTGCGGTGCAGGCCGAGGACCTTCCCCGCGCGGCCGACGTCGAGGCCCGCGTCGAGGTAGGCGACGACCGCGGCGCGCAGGCGCGGCTCGCCGTCGAGCGGGGCGAGCA
>CALMNS010000416.1 GCA_937871635.1 uncultured Solirubrobacter sp. | reverse complement strand
GGGCCAGCCGGCCCGGCGCGTGCGGGCGTTCTCCCGGGTGCGCTGCGGCGCTGAAGCGGTCCGGAGGTCAACGGCGCTCGGGTGAAGGGGCACCGATCCGCTCCGCGGTGCGTCGGACGACGCTCCGCGCGGTGATGAGCCGAGTCGCTCGGTCCCCTGAGCTTGGCCCTTTCGGACGAGCCGATGCCCGCGGCGGGAGCGTCCGTCAAACCACCCACGTCGCGCTCGCGCGAGGGTGGTCCGCCTCACGGACAGTAAGCGTCCGTCTAACCACCCACGTCGCGCGCGGGCGGACGTGGGTCGCTTGACGGACGCCACGAACGCCCACGGCTAGCGCTCGTACGGACCCGGACGCCGGGGCTCGGCGGCGCTCGGGGCGGTGAGCCCTCCGCCGCGCCGGCGGCGGATGAGGTAGACGATCCCGACGGAGACCACCAGCGCGACGAGGAAGGGCGCGGCGCCCTCGCCCCCGGCCGCGCGGACCAGGAGGCCGCCGACGAACGAGCCGGCCAGGCCGACGGCCATGGTCATGGGCAGCGACAGCGGGTCGCGCCCGGGCAGGGCGAGGCGCGCGAGGCCGCCGATGAGCAGCCCCTGCAGCGCCAGCAGCAGGATCAGGGTGAGGATGCCCATCGGGTCAGTCCCCCGTACCCGTGCCGCCCGCGTACGACGCCTTCTGGGGCGGGTCGGCGCCCATGTCGTCGGAGCCGAAGCGCTCCGAGGCGCCGAGGGAGAGGGTCTCGCGGGGGTCAACGGCCGGCAGGCCGGCGAGGTGGCGCTCGACCATCCGCGCGCACTGGCGCCCCTCGTTGATCGCCCACACGATGAGCGACTGCCCGCGCCGGGCGTCCCCCGCGGCGAAGACCCCCTCGACCGAGGTCGCGTAGGTCCCCGCCTTGACGTTGCCGCGCTGGTCGCGCTCCACCCCGAGGCCCTCGAGCAGCGCGGGCTCGGGGTGCAGGAAGCCCATGGCGAGCAGGACGAGGTCGGCCGGCCGGGTCGTCTCGGTCCCCTCGATCGCCTCGAAGGGCGGCACGCCGGAGTTCTGCACCCAGTGGATCTGGGCGACGTGGCCGTCGGCGTCGCCGGTCAGGTGGGTGGTCGAGATGGCGAAGTCGCGGTCGCCGCCCTCCTTGAGCGCGTAGCTCGTGCGCAGCTTGACCGGCCACCGCGGCCACGGGGTCTGGTCGTCCGGCCGGTGGGCCGGCGGCTCGCCAAGGAGCTCGATCTGGGTGACCGAGGCGGCGCCCTCGCGCAGCGAGTTGCCGACGCAGTCGGCGCCCGTGTCCCCGCCGCCGATGACGATGACGTGCTTGCCCGCGGCGGTGATGCGGTCGGCCTCGTCGGGCTCCGGGGCGTGGGGCTGGAGGTCGCCGTTGAGCTCGCGGGCGACCCAGCGGTTGCGCTGGTAGAGGTAGTCCATCGCCGGGTGGACGCCGCGCAGCTCGCGCCCCGGCACGGGCAGGTCGCGCGGCACGCGCGAGCCCGTGGCGACGACGACCGCGTCGTGGCGCTCGCGCAGCGCCTCGACGGTCACGTCCGTCCCGACCTCGCAGCCGAAGACGAGCTCGACGCCCTCGTCGGCGAGCTGGCGGACGCGCCGCTCGACCAGGCGCTTCTCGATCTTGAAGTCCGGGACGCCGAAGCGGATCAGCCCGCCGCCGGCCTCGTCGCGCTCGTAGAGGGTGACCGCGTGGCCCGAGCGCCGCAGCTGCTGGGCGGCGGCCATGCCCGCCGGGCCGGCCCCGACCACGCCGACCGAGCGCCCCGTGCGATTGCCCGGCGGCGAGGGCAGGACCCAGCCCTCGTCCCACGCCCGGTCGATGATCGAGACCTCGATCTGCTTGATCGTCACCGCGTCGCCCTCGCGGATCTCGAGCACGCAGGCCGCCTCGCACGGTGCCGGGCAGAGGCGGCCGGTGAACTCCGGGAAGTTGTTCGTGGCGTGGAGCTGGTCGATCGCCTCGCGCCAGCGGTCGCGGTAGACGAGGTCGTTCCAGTCCGGGATCAGGTTGCCGAGCGGGCAGCCGTTGTGGCAGAACGGGACGCCGCACTCCATGCAGCGCGCGCCCTGCTCCTGCAGCTCTCCGACCGGCAGGACGTCGACGAACTCGTGGTAGTCGTGGCGGCGGGACTCCGGGTCGCGCTCGGGCTGGTTGCGCCGCTCGATCTTGAGGAAGGCGCCGAGCTCACCCATGGTGGGACCCCACGGGGGCGGGCGGGAGGAACGAGGTCATGAGCTCGCTCCGCCGCCGGCCTGCGGCGCGCCGACCACGTCGACGACCTCGTCGCGCTCGTCGTCGGCCCGCATGGGCTCCTCGGCCGGCGCCAGCTCGGCGTCGGCGGCGCGCTCGGCCTCGGCGAGCTCGGCGAGCGCGCGCTTGTAGTCGCGCGGCATGACCTTCACGAAAGACGCGAGCGCCGCCTCCCAGTCCTGCAGCAGGCGCGCGGCGACCGGCGAGAACGTCCGCAGGTGGTGCTCCTCGACCAGCGAGCGCAGCTCGATGGCGTCGGCCTCCTCGATCGGGTCGAAGTCCACGAGCTCGGGGTTGCAGCGCGCCGGGAAGCTCCCCTGCTCGTCGAGCACGTAGGCGACCCCGCCGCTCATCCCGGCCGCGAAGTTGATCCCCGTCGGCCCCAGGACGACCGCCCGGCCGCCCGTCATGTACTCGCACCCGTGGTCGCCGACGCCCTCGACGACGGCGCTCGCCCCCGAGTTGCGCACCGCGAAGCGCTCGCCGGCCTGCCCGCGGAAGAACGCGCGGCCGGCCGTCGCCCCGTAGAGCACGGTGTTGCCGACGATCACGTTGTCCTGGGCGGCGTAGGCGGCGGCCTCGGGGGGGCGCACGGCCAGGACCCCGCCGGAGAGCCCCTTGCCCGTGTAGTCGTTGGCGTCGCCGAGCAGCGTGAGCTCGACGCCGGGGGCCAGCCACGCCCCGAAGGACTGGCCCGCCGAGCCGTGGAGGGTGTACTTGATCGTCTCGGGCGCGAGGCCGTCGGCCCCGTGGACCTCGGTGATGGCGCTCGAGAGCATCCCCCCCACCGTGCGATCGACGTTGCGCACCACGTACTCGCCCGTGACGGGCCGGCGGTGGTCGATCGCCTCGCGCGCGTCGGTGATCAGGTCCCAGTCGAGCGCGTCGGTGAGCGGGGACTCCTGCGGCTGCATCCGGCGCAGCGGCGTGTCGTCGGGCACGTCGGGCTTGGCCAGGATGTGGGTGAGGTCGACCCCCCGGGTCTTCCAGGTCTCGATCGCCTCGTCGGCCTCGAGCAGCTCGGAGTGGCCGATGAGGTCCTCGAAGGCCCGCACCCCGAGGCGGGCCATGATCCGGCGGACCTCCTCGGCGACGTAGAAGAAGAAGTTCACCACGTGCTCGGGCTGGCCCGCGAAGCGCTTGCGCAGCTCGGGATCCTGGGTGGCGACGCCCACCGGGCAGGTGTTGAGGTGGCAGGCCCGCATCATGATGCAGCCCGTGGCGATCAGCGGCGCGGTCGAGAAGCCCATCTCGTCCGCCCCGAGCAGGGCGGCGACCACGACGTCGCGGCCCGTCTTGAGCTGGCCGTCGGTCTGCACCCAGATCCGCGAGCGCAGGTCGTTGAGCACGAGCGTCTGTTGGGTCTCGGCCAGGCCGATCTCCCACGGCACGCCGGCCGACTGGATGCTCGACAGCGGCGAGGCGCCCGTGCCGCCGTCGTGGCCCGCGATGAGCACGTGGTCGGAGTTGGCCTTGGCCACGCCGGCGGCCACCGTCCCGACGCCGACCTCGGAGACGAGCTTGACCGAGATCCGCGCCCGCGGGTTCGCGCAGCGCAGGTCGTAGATGAGCTGCTTGAGGTCCTCGATCGAGTAGATGTCGTGGTGCGGCGGCGGGGAGATGAGCCCCACGCCCGGCGTGGTGAAGCGGATCTTCCCGATGTAGCGGTCGACCTTGTGGCCCGGGAGCTGGCCGCCCTCCCCGGGCTTCGCGCCCTGGGCCATCTTGATCTGGATCTCGTCGGAGTTGACGAGGTAGTTGATGTTGACCCCGAAGCGGCCCGAGGCGACCTGCTTGATCGCCGAGCGGCGCGAGTCCCCGTTGGGGTCGGGGGTGTAGCGCGAGACGTCCTCGCCGCCCTCGCCCGTGTTGGACTTGCCGCCCATCCGGTTCATGGCGATGGCCAGCGTCTCGTGGGCCTCGCGGCTCAGCGAGCCGAGCGACATCGCCCCGGTGGCGAAGCGGCGGACGATCTCCTTGGCCGGCTCAACCTCCTCGAGCGGGACGTGCTGCTCGGGCGGGAGCTCGCGGAAGCGCAGGAGCCCGCGGAGCGTCGCCCGCGCGGCGGCGTCGTCGTTGACCAGCCGCGCGTACTCGTCGTAGGTCTCCTGCCCGCCGTGGCGGACGGAGTGCTGCAGCAGCGAGATCGTCTCCGGGTTCCACTGGTGGTGCTCGCCCTCGCGGCGCCACGCGTAGACGCCGCCGACCGGCAGGAGCGCCTCGTGCGCGCGCGGGTAGGCTCGGGCGTGCTTGTCGAGCGTCTCGCCGGCCAGCGTGTGCACGTCGATGCCGCCGATGCGCGACGCCGTGCCCGTGAAGTGGCGCTCGATGAGGTCGGGCCCGAGCCCCACCGCCTCGAAGATCTGCGCGCCGCAGTAGGACTGGATCGTCGAGATCCCCATCTTCGAGATCGTCTTGCGCAGCCCCTTGCCGATGCCCTTGACGACGTGCTCCTCGGCCTCGGCCACGGAGAGCTCCGCCGGGAGGATCCCCTTCTCGACGAGCTCGTCGAGCGACTCGAACATGAGGTACGGGTTCACCGCGCTCACCCCGTAGCCGATCAGCGTCGCGAAGTGGTGGACCTCGCGCGGCTCGCCCGACTCGAGCACGAGCCCCGTCTGCAGGCGGGTGCCCTCCCGGACGAGGTGGTGGTGCACCGAGGCCACCGCCAGCAGCGACGGGATCGCCGCCCGGTCCTCGCCGAGCTCGCGGTCGGAGAGGATGAGGATGTTGACCCCGCGCCCGACCACCGCGTCCTCAGCCTCGGCGGCGATCCGGTCCACGGCGGCGGCCATGCCGCCGGGCCCCTCGGCCACGGGCCAGGTGATGTCGATCGTGTGGGAGCGGAAGACGCTCGAGTCCACCTGCCGCAGCTTCTCGAGCTCGGAGTTGCGCAGGATGGGCTGCTTCATGGCCAGCTGGCGGGCGTGCTGGGGCGTCTCCTCGAACAGGTTGCGCTCCGAGCCGACGCCGGTGGCCACGCTCATCACCACCGCCTCGCGGATCGGGTCGATCGGCGGGTTCGTGACCTGGGCGAAGAGCTGCTTGAAGTAGGAGAACAGCGGCGGCTGGCGCTCGGAGAGCACCGCCAGGGCGAGGTCGTTGCCCATGGAGCCGATCGGCTCCTCGCCCTTGGCGGCGGTCGGCGCGAGCAGGACCCGCAGGTCCTCCTGCGTGTAGCCGAAGGCGAGCTGGCGCGCCCGCAGGGGCTCCGTGCGCGGCACGCGCGGCGGGCGCTCGGGCAGGTCGGAGAGATGCACGACCCCCTCGTCGAACCACTGGCCGTAGGGCTGGCGGGACGCGACGGCGGCCTTCGCCTCGGGGTCGGGGACGATCCGCCCCTGCTCGAGGTCGATGAGGAAGAGCTTGCCCGGCTGCAGGCGACCCTTGCGCACGATGTCCTCGGGCTCGACGTCCATCACGCCCGTCTCGGAGCCGAGGACGACCCAGCCGTCCTTGGTCTCGAGCCAGCGGCCCGGGCGCAGGCCGTTGCGGTCGAGCGTGGCGCCGATGACCCGGCCGTCGGTGAAGGCGATGGCGGCGGGGCCGTCCCACGGCTCCATCAGGCAGGAGTGGAACCGGTAGAAGGAGCGCAGCTCCTCGGGGAGGTCGTCGCGGCCCTCGTGGGCCTCGGGGACCATCATCATCATCGCGTGCGGCACGGAGCGGCCGCCGAGGACGAGGAGCTCGAGCACGTTGTCGAAGGTGGCGGAGTCCGAGCCGCCCGGCCGCACGACGGGCAGGACCTTGGCCAGGTCCTCCTCGCCGAAGAGCTCGGAGGCGAGCTGGGACTCGCGGGCGCGCATCCAGTTGACGTTGCCGCGCAGCGTGTTGATCTCGCCGTTGTGGGCGATCATCCGGTACGGGTGGGCAAGCTCCCAGCTCGGGAACGTATTCGTCGAGAACCGGGAGTGCACGAGGGCCAGGGCCGTCTTGCACCGCTCGTCGTTGAGGTCGGGGAAGTAGCCCAGCATCTGCGGGGCGGTCAGCATCCCCTTGTAGACGATGGTCCGGCTCGAGAAGGACGGGATGGAGAGGTCCGGGCCCGCGGCCAGCTCGGCGACGCGGCGGATGACGTAGAGCTTGCGCTCGAAGGCGTCCTGGTCGCCGGCCAGGTCGTCGGACGCGCCAACGACGAGCTGCTTGATGTACGGCGCGAAGTAGTTGGCGGTGATGCCGACGTAGTCCTTCTCGACCGGCACGTCGCGCCAGGCGATGACCCGCTGGCCCTCGGCCTCGACCGTCTCGGTCAGCAGCCGCTCGAACGCCTCGCGGCGGGCGCGCTCCTGGGGCAGGAAGCAGACCCCGACGCCGTACTGCCCGGGGGGCGGGAGGTCCTCCTCCAACACTCCACGCAGCAGCTGGTCGGGCAGCTGCATGAGGATCCCGGCGCCGTCGCCCGTGTTCGGGTCCGCGCCCGCCGCCCCGCGGTGCTCGAGGTTGGCCAGCGCGACGATCGCCCGCTGGACGGCCTCATGGCTCGGCTCGCCGCTGAGCTTGGCCACCAGGGCCACCCCGCAGGCGTCATGCTCGTAGCTGGGGTCGTACAGGCCGACCGGCTCGGTCGGCTTCGAACGATGACGCATGGGGGCGGACTCCCGAGGAGGAACGGCGGGCTTGCCGAGGCGTTGCCCGGGGGCTGGACGCATAACGCTATCAGCGGGGCAACGCGTGGGAGGCGGCCGGGCCCTCCAAGCCGGCGAGGCCTTTCGCGACCGTCCGCGGACCGCGTGGTCAGGGAGTCCTCCGCGAGCCAGGATCCGCGTGCGGTCACTCGAGCGCCTCGCGCTCGGAGTCCACCACCTCGCCGACCGGGCGCCACGACCGACCGTCGAAGCGGACGATCTGGTACTGGTGGATGAGTCGCCCGTTCTCGCCCGAGCGCAGCTGCACGCCGGGGGCGAGCAACGGCACGCGCCGCGGCTCGAACTCGTCGATCGCGCGGAACATGCCCTCCTGGGTCGGCGACTCCATCGTCTCGAGCACGGCGGCGGTGGCCTCGCCACCTACGTAGCCGTTGGCGACGTAGAGGTCGTCCGCGTCGGCGCCCTTCCCGTACCGGCGGACCTGCTCGCGGTACCGGGTCACCTCCTCGTCGTCACGCCACTGCGGGTCGGAGGGGTCCTTGAGCCACAGCGCTGAGTAGACGCCCTTGACCCGCGACTTCCCCGCCTTCTCGAGGATCGCCTTGATCGACGTCGAGCCCGAGTACAGGAACACCTTCGCGTCCCATCCGATCTGGTCGATGTAGCGCAGTGCCTGGATGGCGGTCGCCCCGGTGGCCGAGGTGATCAGAACGTCGGCTCCCGAGGAGCGCAGCTGGTTGATCTGGGAGCTGACGTCGAGCTGGGTCGCGTCGAAGCTGGTTTCACGGACCAGCGCGTCGTCGCGGTCGCCGAGGGCCTTCTTGATGCCGGCGGTCATGTCGACGCCGAGGTCGTTGTTGAGCATGAGCGTGCCGATCTTCGCCTCAGGGTCGCTCTCGAGGGCGTAGCGGGTGACGAGGGCGGCCTCCGCGCCCGCGTCCGGCCACCACCCGCGGGTGCTCGGGAACCGCTCGGTGTCCGAGAGGTCGCTCAGGCCACTCAGGTTGAGGTGAGGAGTCTTCTGCTGCTCGATGAACGGTCGGATCGTCATCCCCGGCCCGAGGCCGGTCAGCAGCGCGAACACCTTGTCGCGCTGCACCAGGCGGCGGGCGTTCGCAGCGGTGCGGGACGGGTCGTAGGCGTCGTCGAGGGCTCGATAGCGGACCTGGCGGCCACGGATGCCGCCCTCTGCGTTGGCGGCGCCGAAGGCGGTTTCGATACCTCCCGACATCGCGCCGGCGGCGGCCAGCGGACCCGTGAGGGGGAAGCTGCCGCCGATGGAGATCTCGTCCTTGGAGACACCCGGCACCTGCTCGTCGGCGCCCTCGCGGCCGCAGGCGCCGAGGCCGGCGGCCCCGACGAGCATCACCGCGGAGACCGCCCATCGCACGGCGACCCGGCCGCGATCGTGTCGATACCTCATATGCTTCTCCTCCTCCTGGTGGACGCGCTGCGGGTAACCACGGACCAGGCGCGCTCGGGCACGCTGGCGAGACCCTGCGGGAGCAGGTAGATGACGAGGAGCAGCGCGCCGGCGTACACGTACTGCGGCGCCGCGTCACCGAGCGCGGCGGCCTCGTCGGGCACGTAGACGACAAACGCCGCGCCCAGCACCGCCCCCCACAGGGTGCGGATGCCGCCCAGGATCGCCGCGGTGACCAGCGCGAGCGACAGGGTCACCGTGAACGAGTCGGGCGTCGTGGCTCCGAGGACGAGCTGGAAGACGGCGCCGCCCAGGCCGGCCAAGGCGGCGCTGGTCGCGAAGACGAGGATCTTCAGGCGGCCGACGCGCACGCCGGTCGCCGCCGCCATCGTCTCGTTCGCGCGCAGGGCGTCCAGCGCCCGGCCGATCCGGCCGCGGGTGAGGTTGCGCACGGCGAGCATGGCGACGGCGAGGAGGGCGACCGCCAACAGGTACGTCCACTGCACCGGCGTCAGTCCGAGCCCGAACGGCGGCGCGGGCGTCTCGACGTTGATCCCGTAGACGCCGCCGGTGAGGTCCGGGAAGCGCTTGAGCAGGGGCGGGAGCAGGATGGCCACCGCGAGCGTCAGCAACCCGAGGTAGAGGCCGCGGATCCGCAGCGCCGGCACGCCGATGGCGAGGCCGGCCAGGAAGGCGATGGCCCCGGCGCCGAGCACCGCCGCGCCGTAGGGCACCGACGCCTTGACGACCAGGATGGCCATCGTGTACGCGCCGAGGCCGAAGAGGGCGCCGTGCCCGACCGAGATCTGCCCCGTGCGCCCCGTCAGCAGGTTGAGCGCCAGCACGGCCACCGCGACGGTGAGCACCCGCGAGAGCTGGAAGAGGCCGTAGTCGGTCACCAGCAGCGTCAGGCCGGCCAGCACCGCGAAGGCGGCGATCGAGAGGACGGGTCCGGCGGCGATCCGGCGCCCGTGGCGCGCGGCGGCCGGACGGTCCGGGGC
>CALMNS010000415.1 GCA_937871635.1 uncultured Solirubrobacter sp. | reverse complement strand
GAGCTGGCCAGCGGCCGGCTGCGCGCCGTCCTCGACGTCGTGGACCCCGAGCCGCTGCCCGCCGACCACCCGCTCTGGTCGGCACCCGGCCTGCTCGCCCTCACGAGCCATCACGCGGGCGACTCCACGGCGGCGGACCGGCGCGCGGTGGCGCTCGCCGGGCAGCAGCTGCGGCGCTTCGCCGAGGGGCGGCCGCTGGAGAACGTGGTGGTCCGGGGCTAGATGACTGATTCCACGGATCCGTACCCGCGGATGACGGTCTCGGTTCGGCGCAGGCTCGCCACCCGCACCCTCGAGAATGCTGGCGCATTCCCTTCGGATGCGTGCGGCGCCCTGCATCCGCCCGAGGCCGCCCCCGCGGGCACGGGCCTCGTGGAATCAATCATCTGGGCTTCTTGACGACGGGGACCTGGATCGGCTCCGTCGTCTCCAGGGGCGACAGCTCCGTCCGTGCGGCCGCCGCCGCGACGGTGGCGGGGGCGAGGACCGCGAGGAGCTCGACGATCCGCTCCTCAAGCTCGGCCGGGAGCCGGAAGGGCAGGCCGGTGGTCACGGTGTAGACGTTGCGGCGGTGGACGCGCTCGCGGGTGACGTAGCCCGCGTTGGTCAGGTCGGTCACCACGCGCTGCGCCGTGCGCTCGGTGAGCCCGATGCGCTCGGCGATGTCGCGCATCCGCGCGTAGGGATCGTGGGCGATGACGAGCAGCGCCAATCCGTGACTGGTGACGAACGACCAGGCGTGATCATCGCGTTCGTCGGCCATAGCATCCGAACATACCGGACTTCACAGGCCAGAAACATTTTTCCGGATTGCGTTTACGCGTTAGATCCGTCGTGGTAGGAAGAGCGTGCGGGCCGGTGCAGAACCGGCCACCAAAGCCCAGCAAGAACAGGAGATCCCATGGCTTCCGCCACCGAGGGACGCAGCAACCGAGAGACCGCCCGGGACACCGGTGCCGACGCGGTGCGCACGCCTCGTCGTCGCGAGTCGACCGAGACGAAGTCGGCCCTTAAGACCACCGAGCTGATCGCCTTCGTCGCCGCCGTCGTCGGCGTCCTGATCGCGTCGGCCATCGTCGACCAGAACGACGCGGGCGGCCTCGGCGCCCGTCAGGCCTGGCTCTACGTGACCATCCTCACCGTCGGCTACATGCTCAGCCGCGGCTTCGCCAAGTCCGGCAGCCGCGACCCGTACGACGCCGACCACCGCTAGACCCCTCGCGCCGGCGCGCCCCCGGGCGCGCCGGCCCCGCGCCGGCTCAGCCGACCCGGAACACCGC
>CALMNS010000414.1 GCA_937871635.1 uncultured Solirubrobacter sp. | reverse complement strand
AGCCGGCCCAGGGCGTCCAGCAGCGCCCACTCGAGGTCCTGGGCGAAGCACGGCTCCCAGGCGACGCAGGCGGGCTGCTCGAGCCCGATCGAGGGCGTGACGATCGACTGGTGCGCGCCGCCCTCGGGCGCCAGGGTGACGCCCGACGGGGTGCCGACCAGGATCGACTGCCCGCCGGCGTACATCCCGAACGACCACGGCTCGAGCGCGCGGGCCACGAACGGGTCGTACAGGGTGCCGATCGGCAGCAGCGGCTCGCCGTCGCGCGACCAGGTCGCTCCAAGCTCCCCGAGCAGGCTCACCAGGTTGACCTCGGCGATGCCGAGCTCGATGTGCTGGCCCTGGTCGGACTCGCGCCAGCGCACGAGCGTGTCCGTGTCGTCGGCGAACCAGTCGATCCGCTCCCCGACGCTCCAGATCCCGACCCGGTTGATCCAGCCGCCGAGGTTCGTGGAGGACGCGACGTCGGGGCTGACCGTCACCACGCGCCGCGCGACCTCGGGCGCGGCGTGGGCGAGGTCGACGAAGAAGCGCCCGAGCGCCCGCTGGGTCGACACGCTCCCGCGGTGGTCGCGGTCGAACGTCGGGGGCACCGCCGGGACCTCGGCGGGGGCGACGGGCGGGCGGGAGAGGCGCTCGGCGGCCGCCCGGCAGAGCTCCTCCTCGTCGCTGCCGGGCGCGAAGCGCTCCCACGGCGCGCCGGCGTCCGCGTCGAGCTCGCCGGCGAGGTCGGTCCACTGCCGGGCGGTCAGCAGCGCGGAGTGGTTGGCGGGGTGACCCTCGGTCGGCAGGCTCCACGCCTTGATCGTGTAGGCGAAGACCACGGACGGCCGGTCCGTGACCGCGTCGGCCTCCCGGTAGGCGTCGAGCAGCGCCCCGAGGTCGTGGCCCCCGAGGTCGCGCACCCCGGCGCGGAGCTCGCCGTCGTCGAGGTCTCCGATCAGCCGCCGCACGTCCGCGCGGCCCGGGCCCTCCCCCGGCAGGTGCTCGCGCAGCTCCGCGTCCGCCACGCGCAGCAGGTGCTGGTACTCCTCGTTGGGCATCCCGTCGATCCGCTGCCGGAGCGCCTCGCCCCCGGGACGGGCGAACAGCGCCTCGAGGCGCCGGCCGTACTTGACGGTCACGGTGTGCCAGCCGGCGCCCGCGAACATCGCGCCGATCCGCCCCGCGGCGATGTCGGGGACGATCCGGTCGAGCGACTGCCGGTTGAGGTCGACGATCCACAGGACCTCCCCGAGCGTGGGGACGACGGGATCGACGATCGCCTCCCAGATCGCCCCCTCGTCGAGCTCGGCGTCGCCGAGCAGCGCCACCTGGCGGCCGCCGCGGGCGACGTCGAAGTGCCCCGCGACGTAGCGGTGGGCGATCGCGCTCCAGATGGGCGCCGTCGCCCCGATGCCGACGGAGCCCGTCGAGAAGTCCACCCGGTCCGGGTCCTTGACGCGGCTGGGATAGCTCTGCAGGCCGCCGAAGCTCCGCAGCGTGGTGAGGTGATGCTCGTCGAGCTCCCCGAGCAGGTAGTTGATCGCGTGCAGGACGGGCGAGGCGTGCGGCTTGACCGACACCCGGTCCGGCGCCCGCAGGTGGGCGAAGTAGAGCGCCGTCATGGCGCTCACCAGCGAGGCCGACGACGACTGGTGGCCGCCGACCTTGACCCCGGACGAGGTCGTCCGGACGCGGTTGGCGTGGTGGACGATCGAGGTGGCCAGCCACAGGACCCGGCGCGCGACGCGCTCGAGCGTCGCGAGGTCGGGCTGGCCCAGTCGGGGACCGCCGTCCGCGCCGTCCAGAGCGACGGTGCGGCCTTGGTCGCCCGGACGATCCCGTGGTAGTCCGTGCATCGGCACAGGTTGGCATCGATCGGGCACCGCGCGGCGCATACTGGGGCCATGGCCCTGCCGCCCGGCCCGTCGCTGCCGCCCCTGGTGCAGTCCGTGCTCCTCGTCCTCGCGCCCCAGCGGTTCCTCGAGCGCTGCCACCGGCGCTACGGCGACGTCTTCCTGCTCCGCTCGAAGGGGTTCGGCGAGTTCGCGGTGGTGGCCGGCCCGGACGAGGTGCGCGCCGTCTTCACCGCCCGGCCCGACGTCCTGCGCGCCGGGGAGTCCAACGTGCCGCTCGAGCCGCTGGTCGGCTCGCGCTCCGTGCTCCTGCTGGACGGCGCGGAGCACCTGCGCCACCGCAAGCTTCTGCTCCCGCCCTTCCACGGCGAGCGGATGCGCGCCTGGGAGGGGGCGATCGAGCGGGCGACGCTGCGCGAGGTGGAGTCCTGGCCGGTCGGCCGGCCGTTCGCGCTGCTGCCGGCGATGCAGGCGCTGACGCTCGAGGTCATCGTCCGCGCGGTGTTCGGCGTCGACGAGGCGGCGCGCCACGCCGAGCTCTCCGCGCGGCTGCGCGCGGTCGTCGAGCCGGTCGGCTCCCGGGCGCGGGTGCTCCTCTCCTTGCTGTCGGGCGGCTCGATCGGCGACGCCGGTTCGACGCGGCGCTTCCTGGAGCGCAAGGCGGCGGTCGACGAGCTCATCTACGCCGAGATCGCCGCGCGGCGGCGCGCCGGGGACCTCGCCGGGCGCACGGACATCCTCTCCTCGCTCATGGGTGACGTCGCCCAGAGGGCGAGCGCCGGATGCGATAGCGAGATCCGGCCGGGCGAAGCGCGGTTGACCGACGAGGAGCTCCGCGACGAGCTCGTCACCCTGCTCGTCGCCGGCCACGAGACGACCGCGACGGCGCTCGCCTGGGCGTTCGAGCGGCTGCTGCGGGCGCCCGGGGTCCGCGCGGAGCTCGAGCGCTCGCTGGCCGCGGGCGAGACGGACTACCTCGCCGCGGTGGTCGACGAGACGCTCCGGCTGCGGCCCGTCCTGCCCAACGTCGGCCGGGTGGTGGCCGAGCCGTTCGCGCTCGGCCCGTACGAGCTCGAGCCGGGGATGACCGTGCTGCCCACCATCACGCTCCTGCACCGGCGGGCCGCCGCCTTCCCGCAGCCGCGGGCGTTCCGGCCCGAGCGCTTCCTGGGCGACCGGCGACCGGACGGCTACAGCTGGATCCCCTTCGGCGGCGGCACGCGGCGCTGCCTCGGCGCGAGCTTCGCCCAGTTCGAGATGCGGACCGTCATCCGCACCGTGCTGGCCGCGGCGCCCGGCCTCGAGGCGACGACCCGGCGGCCGGAGAAGGTCGCGCGGCGCGGGATCACCCTCTCCCCCGGCCGTGGCGGCCGGGTGATCC
>CALMNS010000413.1 GCA_937871635.1 uncultured Solirubrobacter sp. | reverse complement strand
GGCGTCGACCGCCTCGTGAGCGGAGACCCACAGTGTCTCCGGGCTGCCGTCGCCGCCCGCCCCGGCGTCGTCCTCGCCGCCTTCGCCGTCATCGTCACCGTTGGCGTCGGCGGACTTCCAGGCCCGGTAGTCGTAGGCGGCCAGCACGGTGCCCTCCACGAACGCCGCGGCGTGGGCGTCGGACATGCGGTGGGGCAGCTCCCAGGCCAGGGCGCGCGAGCCGAGCTCCTTGGCGCGGACGAGCGCGGTGGCGGCGGCGATCCGCGCCCGCTCGGGCGTGAAGGCGTCCCGCTGCCCGAGCCCGACGAGCAGCCAGCGCACCCCCTCGGCGTGCCAGAGGGCGAGGTGCTTGAACGTCGCCTTCGCCTCGCCGGCGTCCACGAGCCCCTGCAGGGCCCCGCCTTCCACATCGTGCTTGACCCCTTCGCCCGCGAAGAGGCCGATGACGACGGTGTCCGCGCCGGTGGCGATCGGCGGGTCGGTGGTGGCCCGGACGAGCATCGCGCGGATACTAATCTTCGCGGCATGCCCACCACCGTCATCCTCGGCACGGCCCGCACTCCCGTCGGCAAGATGGGCGGGGCGCTCAAGTCCCTCAAGGCCACCGAGCTGGGCGGCATCGCGATCGAGGCCGCCCTCGACCGGTCCGGGGTGGCCCCGGACCAGGTCGACCACGTCGTCGTGGGCCAGGTGCTGCAGGCGGGCCAGGGCCAGGTGCCCTCCCGGCAGGCGCAGATCAACGCCGGCATCCCCAAGGAGGTCTCCTCCGAGACGGTCAACAAGGTCTGCGCCTCGGGCGTGCGCGCCACCGCGCTGCTCGACCAGGCGATCCGCGCGGGGGACGTCACGGTCGGGGTGGGGGCCGGCATGGAGTCGATGAGCGGCGCGCCCTACCTGCTGCCCAACGCCCGCTTCGGCTTCCGCATGGGCGAGGTCCCCGCGCTCGACGCCATGGTCCACGACGGGCTGACCAACCCGTTCTCCGGGCGCCAGATGTACGACGAGGCCAGCGAGATCAGCGACGAGCTCGAGATGACCCGGGCGGACCTCGACCAGTGGGCGCTGCGCTCGCACCTGCGGGCGATCGAGGCGACCGACGACGGCCGCATGGCCGACGAGATCGTGCCCGTGACGGTCAAGGGCCGCAAGGGCGCCGAGACCGTGGTGGAGGTCGACGAGGCGCCGCGCCGCGACGCGACCCTCGAGGCGCTGGCCAAGCTGCCGGGCCTCGTCGGCAAGGAGGGCTCGCACACCGCGGGCAACTCCCCCGGGGTCAACGACGGGGCCGGCGCGATCGTCCTGGCCTCCGACGAGTGGGCGCAGGAGCACGGCCACGAGGTGCTCGCCACCATCGTCGCCCACGCCCAGGTCGCCGACGAGTTCGCCTACCTCGCCCGCACGCCGGCGAAGGCGTCGCGCAAGGCGCTCGACAAGGCGGGCCTGCAGCCGGGCGACATCGACCTGTGGGAGATCAACGAGGCGTTCTCCTCCGTCGCCCTCAACACGATCCGGATGCTCGACATCGACGACGACCGCGTCAACGTCAACGGCGGGGCGGTGGCCCTGGGCCACCCGATCGGCGCGTCCGGGGCCCGCATCATCGGCGCCCTGGTGCACGAGCTGCGCCGCCGCGGCGGCGGCTACGGCTGCGCCGCGATCTGCTCCGGCGGCGGGCAGGGCGACGCGATCATCCTGAAGGTCTGAATCGAGCTGACCGAACGGCCGCACATCCTGCCGCCGCCTCCGGGCGGCGGCGCGCTGCGGCGCGAGGACGAGCCCGGCGCGGCGTTCTTCGACCTCGACCGCACCCTGATCGTCGGGTCGAGCGCCTTCCAGTTCGCCCGGGCGGCCTACAAGGCGGGCTTCATGACCCGCCGCCAGCTCGCGGGCAGCGCCGCGGAGAACCTGCGCTTCCGCCTGCAGGGCTCCACGGACGAGAAGACCGACGTCCTGCGCCGCCAGATCGGCGAGATGCTCGAGGGGGTCCGCGTGCGCGACCTCCAGCGCCTGGCGCCCGAGGTCCTCGCCGGCGTCCTGCCGCGCCTGTACCCGGAGATGCTCCGCATCGCCTACGCGCACCAGGACGACGGGCGCCCGATCTTCATCTGCACGGCGGCCGCGCAGGAGATGGCCGAGCTGATGGCCATCGTCCTGACCTTCGACGGGGCGGTGGGCTCCGTCTCCGAGGTCTCCGACGGCCACTACACGGGCCGGCCGGGGGGCCCGTTCACCTACCGCGAGGGCAAGGCCGAGGCGATCCGCGAGCTCGCCGCGCGGGAGCGGATCGACCTCTCGGAGAGCTGGGCGTACTCCGACTCGGAGTCCGACCTCCCGATGCTGCGCGCCGTGGGTCATCCCGTCGCCGTCAACCCGGACTCAGAGCTCGGGCGGATCGCCCGCGACGAGGGGTGGCAGATCCTGCGCTTCGAGCGGCTCGGGCGCCGCTTCAAGATGGCCGGGGCGGCCGCCGTGGCCGCCGGCGTCGGCGGCGCGGTGGCCCAGGTCGCGCGGGTGACGCGGTGATCGACCCCCCGCGCCTCGCTCAGATCGCCAGGAGCGCGCGGGCGGCGGGGAGGAGCGTGGTCACCGACGGCCAGTCGCGCAGGCGCGCGGCGAGCACGTCGGGCACCGTGGACGCCTCGCCGGTGTCGGCCTCGAGCAGGAGGACGGCGTGCTCGCCCTCGCGGACCGGGAGCCGCGCGGAGGCGTCGCCGGTGACGAGCAGGGCCCGCGTCTTGGGTGGCAGCGCCGCGAGGAGCTCGTCGACCTCGGCGGGGTCGAGCGGCCGGTCCAGCAGGCAGGTCGTGAGCCGCAGCGCCGGCCCGCCGATCTCCCGGAGGTCGACGAGGCTTGGGTTCGTTCGGTCCATGACGGCGACGCTACGCAATGTTGCGGTCAGTTCATGGCCGCAACCCACTGTCCTATCGTGCGCCCCGTGAGCGAGCCGTGGGACCTCACCGATGAGCAGAGTGAGATCCGCGAGCTGGCCCGGCGGTTCTCCGACGAGGTGATCGCCCCCGCCGCGCCGGCCTGGGACCGCGAGCACCGCTTCCCGGCCGAGGTCTTCGACCAGCTCGCCGAGCTCGGGCTCCTGGGGATCAACGTGCCCGAGGAGCACGGCGGGGCGGGCGCGGGGTTCGTGGCCTACACGCTCGTGCTCGAGGAGCTCTCGCGCGGCGACGCCGGGGTGGGCACGACGCTCGCGGTCCACATCGGCGCGGGGACGATGCCGATCCTCGCCCACGGCGACCCGGGGCAGATCGCCCGGCTCGTCCCGCCCCTGGCCCGCGGGGAGGAGCTCGCGGCCTTCGCCCTGACCGAGCCGGGCTCGGGGTCCGACGCGAGCGCGATGCGCTCGCGCCACGCCGACGGCCGCCTCACGGGGACCAAGCAGTGGATCACGAACGGCTCGCACGCCGGCACGTTCGTGGTGTTCGCCCGCGAGGGGGGCGACGGCGACGGCGACGCCCGCGACCGCGTCTCGGCCTTCGTCCTGCGCGCCGGCGCCCCGGGCTTCGAGGTCACCCGCGAGGAGGAGAAGCTCGGCCAGCACTCCTCGTCCACCGCCGACCTGGCCTTCGAGGACTCCCCCGCCGAGCGGCTCGGAGCGCCGGGGGCGGGGATGCGCATCGCGCTCTCGACGCTCGACGGCGGCCGGATCGGGATCGCCGCCCAGGCCACTGGCATCGCCCAGGCGGCGCTCGACGTGGCCAGTGCCTACGCGAAGGAGCGGGTCGCCTGGGGCCGCCCGATCGGCGCGCTCGGGCCGATCCAGGAGAAGCTCGCGAACATGCAGACCGAGATCGAGGCCGCCCGCGCCCTGACCCTGCGCGCCGCCCGCCTCAAGGAGGCCGGCCGGCCGCACACGATCGAGGGGGCGCAGGCCAAGCTCTTCGCCTCGGGCGTGGCCCAGCGCCAGACGGGCGAGGCCATCCAGGTGCTCGGGGGGTACGGCTACACGAAGGAGTTCCCGGTCGAGCGCTACTTCCGCGACGCGAAGGTCACCGAGATCTACGAGGGGACGAGCGAGATCCAGCGGCTCGTCATCGCCCGGGCCCTCCTCGGCGACGCCGCGCGGGCCTAGACTTTCCCGCGATGCGCAAGCCCCTCGCCGCCCTGTCCGCGCTCGCCGCCGCCGCGCTGCTCGGCGTCGCCGCCCCGAGCGTCGAGTCGGCCTCGCGGACCGTCCGGATCACGGACAACGCCTTCTCGCCCAGCTCCACCTCGGTGCGCCGCGGCGACACCGTGACCTGGCGCTGGACGGGCCGCGCCGCCCACAACGTCGTGGTCAAGAGCGGCCCGGTCCGCTTCCAGTCGAGCCTGAAGCGCTCGGGCACCTTCAAGCGCAGGCTCACCCGCCGGGGTACCTACTCGATCGTCTGCACGATCCACTCGGGCATGGCGATGAAGGTCCGCGTCCGCTGAGCGGAGGACCGCTCGACGCGGTCTGGCACGCGGCGCTCGACGGCCGGGTCCCGCACGCGTCGTGGCGCGTCGCCGAGGCCGGGCGGGTGCTGGCCGCCCACCGTCCCGAGCGGCGGTTCGCCGCGGCGAGCATGGTCAAGACCT